>DATFMD010000314.1:0-4993 GCA_035267125.1 Nitriliruptoraceae bacterium
GGAAGCGCATCGACCAGTTCCACAGGCTGAAGGCGATGGCGGTGTTGACCACGGCGAGCCATGCCACCACCGCCCACGCCGTCGGGGGGACCGAG
The DNA here is from genome assembly GCA_035267125.1 of Nitriliruptoraceae bacterium. Taxonomy (GTDB): domain Bacteria; phylum Actinomycetota; class Nitriliruptoria; order Nitriliruptorales; family Nitriliruptoraceae; genus Salsipaludibacter. The sequence goes on from DATFMD010000314.1 coordinate 96, forward strand.
GGCACACCCTCGACCACCAGGCCGATGGCGACGAGCAGTCCGGCGCCCACGCCCATGCTGATCGAGGTGACGACGACCGGCGACGTCAGGCCGGTCCGGTTGACGTCACGGCCCAGGACCACGCTGGTGGCGTTGGCGAGCAGGCCCACCACGGCGGCCACCATGCCGACGGTGGTCGCCGCGAGATCGCCGGCGAAGAACAGCACGGCGCCGAATGCGACCAGAACGGCGCCCCCGAACTGGCGTGGCGTCGCGGGTTCGCCAAGCGTGCGGCCTGCCCACAGCGCCACGACCAGCGGCGTCAGCGACAGCACGAGGCTCGACGTCGCCGCGGGTTGGTTGTCGATGGCGATGAACTGGGCACCCTGGGTCACCGTGTAGAACACGACGCCGAGCACGACCAGGCGCCTCCACGACCGCCCGTCGAGGGCAGCGACCTCACGCCGGTGAGGCTGACTGCGCAGCGTCCAGGCTGCCAGCACCAGGGCCGCCATCCCGTAGCGCATGCCCGCGAACGTCAACGGCGGCAGGGCTTGGTCGTCCAGGCCCATCCGGATGAGGATCCAGGACGAGCTCCACAGGACCGTGACCAGCAGGGCAGCGGCGACGGCACGTCTGGTGGGCGAGGTGATGGGTGACATGGGCGCTCCCGGGGGCCGGCACGACGAACGTGCCGATCTCATTCCTCCAGGATTTTGTCCCTTGAGATGACGCGTCCCGCGGACGCGGTGTGGCGCTCGGTCCAGGCCTCGCGCGCAGCGAACGGAACCCTAGCCACCAGTGTTGATCGGTGGCGCCCACACTAGATCGCAACCACCGACAGTTCCACCTGCCCCGCGCCGCGAACCGCTCCCGGGCGCCACGTCACCCAGTTCGTTGTCGGCTGGTGTCCGCGAGGGAGAACGCTCGCCCCCAATCGACCGGGAGGTGGTCCCAACGGCCAGTTGGTTGTCGGCTGGCGTCCGCGACGGAGAACGCTCGCCCCCGATCAACCGGGAGGTGGTCCCAACGGCCAGTTCGTTGTCGGCTGGTGTCCGCGACGGAGAACGCTCGCCCCCAACCAACCTGCCGTGCGGCCCCCGGCCCCCGCGCCCCAGCCCCGGCCAGCCTCCGAGCCTGCGGGTCACGCAGTTCGTTGTCGGCTGGCGTCCGCGGCGGAGAACGCTCGCCCCCAATCAACCGGGAGACGCCGCCGACACGCAGTTGGTTGTCGGCTGGCGTCCGCGACGGAGAACGCTCGCCCCCAACCAACTTGCCCGTCGGCCCGGGTCAGGAGGTGTCGACCTTGCGGATGGTGTCGCCGGGTGTGGCCTCGCCGTCCTCGACGACCTTGACGTAGATGCCGCGCAGGCGCAGCGCCTTGCCGACGTCGGTGGCACCCAGACGTTGGGCCTCGACGCCGTAGCGGGCCACGAACTTCTTGCAGCCCGTGTGCGGCTTGGAAGTGACCTCGACCAGCGCCGTCCCCAACCGCAGGCGGTCGCCGGGCACGAGGTTTGCCGTCGACAGGTCGAGGTCCACGACCACCTGGTCGCCGGCCAGCGGCCAGCGACTGCGATCGCCGGCACAGATGTGGTCCAGCCACGCCCTGTTGATGAGCGTGAGCTGCGCGTCGGGGTCGATGCTGCCGCGGTGGTGCCAGTCGTCGCCCTCGAGGCCACCGGCGATCGTGAACGTGCCCGAGGCGAGCATCTCGCGTTCGTCCTCGGCCGGTCGCGCGACGATCATCGCAACGGTGCCGTCCTCGGACGGCGATGACCGCACCCCGGCCAGGCCGGTCTCGAGTTGCTCGGCGGTCAGGTGGATGGTGTCGGTCGTCACGGAAGCCTCGTTGCGAGTGGTGGATGCGATCTTGCCCTGCGGTGGCGTCCGAGGCAACTCCCACGTGCGGGCGCCGTGTCGGGCGCCGCTGTGGCGGACGGCAACTAGCCTCGGCGAGGACAGTCGCGCTGATCAGCCGGCGCGGGTCATCAGTCCTTCCTCCAATCCCTGCCACCTGCGAGGCCCTGCATGAAGATCGCCCACTTCCTGTCCTATGACGGCAATCCTCGCGAAGCGGCCGAACAGGTCGTCGCCCAGGAATCGGTCGGCCTCGACATCGTGTGGGTCGCCGAGGCCTACGGGTTCGACTCGCCGACCCTGATGGGGTACCTGGCCGCCCGCACCACCGACGTCCAGATCGGGGCGGCCATCCTCAACGTCTACTCGCGCACGCCCGGCGCCATCGCCCAGACCGCGGCCGGCCTGGACAACGTGTCCGCCGGGCGCGCCATCCTGGGCCTGGGTGCGTCGGGCCCACAGGTGATCGAGGGCTTCCACGGGGTCCCGTACGACAAGCCGCTGACGCGCACCCGTGAGGTCATCGACGTCGTGCGCATGGCCCTTCGTCGCGAGCGCCTGCACCTGGACGGTCGGACCATCACGCTGCCGCTGCCCGCCGACCAGGGCACGGGACTGGCCAAGCCACTCAAGCTGATCAACGAGCCCGAGCGCTCGTCGGTGCCGATCTTCATGGCCTCGCTCGGCCAGAAGTCGGTCGCGACGGCCGCGGAGATCGCCGACGGCTGGCTCCCGCACCTGTTCATCCCCGAGCGGGCCGAACAGGTCTGGGGTGACGCGCTGGCCGACGGGCGGGCGAAGCGGTCCGACGACCTGGGCACGCTCGACGTGGTCGCCGGCGGGCTCTTGATGATCACCGACGACCAGTCGCACGCCACGGCCGCCCTGCAGGCATCACGCCAGATCGCCGCCCTGTACGTGGGTGGCATGGGCGCCCGCGACAAGAACTTCTACAACGACCTGTGGCGTGACTACGGGTTCGAGGACGAGGCCGCCACCGTGCAGGACCTCTACCTGTCGGGCGACAAGGCCGAGGCTGCGGCCACCTTCGACGGGGACACGATCGCCCGCATGAACCTGGTCGGAGACGAGGCCTTCGTGCGGGGGCGCATCGAGGCCTTCCGCAACGCCGGCGTGTCGATCCTCAACGTGATGCCGGTCGGTCCCGACCCGCTCGGTGACCTCGCCACCTTCAAGTCGTGGCTGGACTGACCGTCAGACGTTGCCCAAGGCCCGACGTCCAGACGTTGCCCAGGCGCGACGTCAGACGTTGCCCAGGCCCGGGTGCGGCGTCGTCGGGATGACGCCCAGCCGGCCGGCCTGGAAGTCCTCGAACGCGGTGATGAGTTCGGCCCGGGTGTTCATCACGAACGGCCCGTGCCACGCGATCGGCTCGCGGATGGGTTGGCCGCCCAGCACCAGCACGTCCATGCGGGGCGTGCGTGACTCCTGCGACTCGTCGGCGGTCAGGACCAGGCTGTCACCGGTGCGACTGAACGTGGCGAGTTGGCCCGTGCGGACGGCGGCGCGCGAGTTGCCGACGGTCCCGTGGCCGCCCAGCACGTAGGCCAGTGCGTTGAAGCCCGGGTTCCACGGCAGTCGCACCTCGGCGCCAGCCTCGATGGTCACGTGCGCCATCGTGATCGGCGTGAACGTGATGCCGGGACCGCTGTGCCCGCCGAGGTCGCCGGCGATCAGTCGGATCAGCGCACCTCCGTCGTGGGACGTGAGCAGCTTGACCTCGCCACCCCGGATGTCCTGGTAGCGCGGGTCCATCATCTTGTCTGCAGCCGGGAGGTTGACCCACAGCTGGAAGCCGTGGAACAGGCCGCCGCTGACGACGAGGTCCTCCGGTGGCGCCTCGATGTGCAGCAGGCCGGAGCCGGCCGTCATCCACTGGGTGTCGCCGTCGGTGATCATCCCGCCACCACCGTTGGTGTCCTGGTGGCGGAAGGTGCCGTCGAGCAGGTAGGTGACGGTCTCGAAGCCACGGTGGGGATGCCACGACGTGCCCTTGGCCTCGCCCGGGGCGTACTCGACCTCGCCCATCTGGTCGAGGTGGATGAAGGGGTCGAGTTGGTCCAGCGGCACGCCCTGGAAGGCGCGGCGGACCGGGAACCCTTCGCCCTCGAACCCACGCGGCGCGGTCGTGATCGTGGCGACCGTGCGGGCGGGCGCGGTCGGCCCCGCATCGACACGGGGGAGGGTGAGCAGGTCGTCGACGGTGATTGCAGGCATGGCGTACCTCCTTGGTGCGGCAGGCCTTCGTGGCAGTGCCGGCATCACGGGAAAAGCCGTTGATGCGGCAACTATTCCCTCGCGTCGGCACTGCCAAACGAGCAGGTCGGTCGCCGCCGGGTGGGACGCCCACGTGGTGCGGTCCCGGCGGGCGCAAGCTCCGCCAGCCAAGCCTCCGAAAGAGAGGGAAGATTTCGACTAGTCTGCCGAATCGTTGTGCTCGCGCCGGCCACCGACGAACGGCACCCACCCGTGACTTCGACGTCTGGCCCTGACCGATCCGGCCAGGGTGTCGCAACCCCGGACGAGGCAACCCCGGGTGACGCAACCCCGGACGAGGCAACCCTGGGTGATGCAACCCCGGGCGACGCAAGCCCGGGGGTCGACGACGCACGGTGGGAGCCGATCACCGCGTCGGATGAACACGGCACCGGGCCCGGCGCCATGCAGGCCGACGGTTCGGCCCTCGACGACCACCGCACCCCCGGGGACGATCCGTTCACGCCCGGCTATGGCGTGGTGCCGCAGGTGTTCGCGGGACGGCAGGCCGAGTTCGCCGACTTCGAGGGTGTCGTCCTGCGCCGGGTCGCCCAGGGCACCTACGAACCGGCACGACTGCTGACGGGTGACCGGGGGATGGGCAAGACCGCCCTGCTCAAGCAGTTCGAGGCCGAGGCGAGCGAGGCCGGTCACTGGGTCGCGCGGATCTCCGCCGTCCGTGGTGACGCCGCGCTGCCCGACCTGGTCGAGGCCGTGGTCGACGCCCTCGACGACGTGGGAGTGGCCACGCGCCTGGACCGGGCTGCCAAGCAGGCCCTGAA
>DATFMD010000315.1:0-5337 GCA_035267125.1 Nitriliruptoraceae bacterium
TCACCGGCATCGAGCTGACGTTCGTGTTCACCTCGCCGACGACGCTCGAGGCCAACGTCAGGTCCACCGGCAACATCTGCATCGAGCGGCCGGCCGTCGGCGAGTGGGACCGTGAGGTCGGGGAACCCGATCCAGACGCGCCGCCCGATGTCGACCTGCCGAGTTGGGTGCCGCCGAACTTCCCGATGGGTGACACCCGCACCATCGATGTCGAGGAGAACGACGGCGGGACGTTCACGGTCGTGTTCGAGGACACCGACCCCGTCGACGTGCTCTTCATCCTCGACGAGTGGGCGGACACCAACGGGCACGTCGTCGCGTCGTTCGCGCCCGGGCGGCCGGAGGACGACCCCGACGACGGCTCCATGGTCTACACCGCGGTCGTCGAGCTGGCCGACGGACGGACGATGGACGTCGAGATCGTCGACCTGGGGAACTTCGACACCCGCTTGACCGCGACCATCCGGTCCGGCTGACGGCTCTCGCCCCCCCCAGCCCCTGCGGTAGGTCGCCCCGCGGTCGGGCGACCCGTCCGGTGCCAATCCTCACGTGTCGCTGTCGAGGTGGGTGCGTGCCCACTGGGCGAACGGCTCCAGGCTGTCAGGGTTGGCCAGGGCGCCGGGCGCTGCCGCACGCTCGATCGGCGTGCCGGTCAGGATGCGCTTGACCGGAACCTCCAGTCGCTTGCCCGACAGCGTGCGCGGGATCGCAGGCATCACCACGATGCGGTCGGGCACGTGGCGCGGTGACAGGTCCTTGCGCAGGTCAGTGGTGATGGCACCCCGGACCGACTCGTCGATGTCGGCGCCCGCCGCTGGCGTGACGAACAGGATCAACGTGCCCATCGAGTCGTCGTCGCGGTCGGCGACGTGGACCACGAGCGAATCGGCGATCTCTGGTCGGGCGTCGACGACGGCGTAGAACTCGCTGGTCCCGAGTCGCACGCCGCCCCGGTTCAGGGTCGCGTCGGAGCGACCGGTGATGACACACGAGCCGTGTTCGGTGATCGTGATCCAGTCACCGTGCCGCCACACGCCCGGGTGGTCGGAGAAGTAGGCGTCGCGGAGTCGGCTCCCGTCCTCGTCGCCCCAGAACTTCACGGGCATCGACGGCATCGGTGCCGTGATCATCAGTTCGCCCTGGGTTCCGATCACGGCGTTGCCGTCCTCGTCCCAGGCCTCGACCTGGCATCCCAGCGAGCGGGCCGGGATCTCGCCCACGCGAACCGGGGCCAGCGGCGACGGACCGATGAATGCGGTGCACACGTCGGTCCCGCCCGACAGCGATCCGATCTGTGCCGTGGCGGAGACGTGCTCGTGGAGCCATTCGAAGCCCACCGGCGGCAGCGGCGCACCGGTCGAACCAATCCCGCGCAGTCGCTGCAGGTCGAACTCCTGGCCGGGTTCCAGGCCCGCCTTGCGACACGCCATGATGAACGGGGCCGACAGTCCGAGGTACGTCAATTCCTCGTCGGACGCCAGGCGCCACAGTTCCAGCAGGTCAGGGTGGCCCGGGTCGCCGTCGAACATGACGGTGGTGGCACCCACCAGCCCGGCAGAGGCCAGGTAGTTCCACATCATCCAACCCGTGGTGGAGAACCAGAAGAAGCGGTCCGTCGAATCCAGGTCGTGCAGCAACCCCATGGTCTTGAGATGCTCCACCAGGATGCCGCCGTGGCCGTGGACGATCGCCTTGGGCAACCCCGTTGTCCCGGACGAGAAGAGGACATAGAGGGGGTGGTCGAACGGCACCGCCTCGTGCACGAGATCCGCTGCCGTGGCGGTGTTGTCCACGAGGTCGTGCCACGGCGTGGCGTCGTCGATCGTGACATCGGGGTCGAGATAGTCCAGCACGACCACCGTCTCGATGCTGGGCAGGCTGTCGCGAATGGCTGCCACCTCGTCGCGTCGGTCGATCGCCTTGGCGCCGTACCGATAGCCGTCGATGGTCAGCAGGACCCTGGGTTGGATCTGGCTGAGCCGATCCACGACCGAGCGCACCCCGAACTCCGGCGCCACCGATGCCCATGTCGCGCCCAGCGACGCGGTCGCCAGGAACGCGACGAGGGTTTCGGGGATGTTGGGCAGGTAGCCGGCGACCCGGTCACCGGTGCCGACACCAAGGTCGGCGAGGCCCCGGCGAACCCGTGCGACGGCGTGGCGCAGTTGTGCCAGGGTCATGGTCGATCGCTGTCGCGACTGGGAGCGCGCGACGATCGTCACCTCGCCGGGGTCACGGCCGTTGTCGGCAAGCAGGTGGCGCGCGTAGTTGATGCGGGCAGTGGGAAACCACGTGGCGCCGGGCATCGTCGCGTCGGCCAGTGCAGGGCCGGTGGGAGTGTCGGACTGGACGTCGAAGTGCTCCCAGACTGCCGACCAGAAGGCGTCGGGGTCGTCGACGGACCACTGCCAGGCCTCCTCGTGGCTGGTCGGGTCGACATGGGGCGCCCAGCGTTGGAGGAAACGACCAAGTTCGGTCTGGTCGGCGGCATCGGCAGGGGGCATCCAGACCACGGTCATCGCTGCTGATCCTCGGTCGGCGGGGGATCCCCAAGACTAGGTCGTAGGGACATCACGGCGCTGCGGCGTCGCCCCGTCGTGCGGTGTCACCGGCGGCGGCCGTGCACCGGTCTTCCCCATTCGATCGGACCTCGCGCGGGGTCGGTCATGAGTACGGTCGACGACCACCGACTCCCGACGCAAGGACGCGGCGTGACCGAGGATCTGATGACCGCAGCGCGAGCCTGGATCGCCGCTGATCCGGACCCCGACACCGCGGCCGCCCTGCAGGAGTTGGTCGATGCCGGCGAGGTGGACGCGGTGGCGGCGCGCGTCGGCGAGTCCCTGGCCTTCGGGACGGCAGGCCTGCGCGGTGAGGTTGGTCCCGGCCCGAACCGGATGAACCGCGCCGTGGTCATCCGGGCGACCCGCGGCGTCGCCGATCACCTGCTCGCGCGCATCGACGACGCCGCCGAACGTGGCGTGGCCGTGGGATTCGATGCCCGACCAGATTCGGAACGCTTCGCACACGACGTCGTCGCGGTGCTGCGGGCAGCCGGCATCCGAGTCATGGCATTCACCGAACCGGTTGCGACACCGATCGTGGCCTACGCCGCGCGCAGCGCCAACGCGGCCGGGGCGATCGTGGTCACGGCCTCGCACAACCCTCCCGCCGACAACGGCTACAAGGTCTACGACGAGTTCGGTGTCCAGATCACCCCGCCTCGCGACGCCCAGATCGCCGCCGCCATCGCGACCGTGGGTCCGGCGAACCAGGTTGCGGGCGTGGGTGAGGAGCCGACCGGCGTCGAGGAGTTGGGGGCGTCCCTGGTGTCCGACTACCTGGCTGCGATCGCGGCCGCCCGGCCGACCCTGGACGTGGACCACGACATCGGCCTGGTCGTGACCCCCATGCACGGCACGGGTGGTGCGCCGGTGCAGCAGGTGCTCGGCGACATGGGCTACGAGGTCGTCCGCGTCGAGGAGCAGTGGGAACCCGACGGCGCCTTCCCGACCGTGACCTTTCCCAACCCGGAGGAGCCCGGTGCGCTCGACCTCGCCTTCGCAACTGCCGAACGCGTCGGCGCCACGGCCGTGCTGGCCAACGATCCCGACACCGACCGGCTGGCAGTGGCGATCCCCGATGGCGGAGCCTGGCGACGCCTGACTGGTGACGAGGTCGGCGTCGTGCTGGCACACCACCTGTTGTCGACCATCGGACAGGACTGTGATCAACCGCTGGTGGCCAACTCGATCGTGTCGTCGGCACGACTGGGCAGGGTGGCCGCAGCCTTCGATGCCCGCCACGAAGTGACCCTGACCGGGTTCAAGTGGCTGTGGCGGGCCGGACGGGAACTCGAGGATGAGGGCTGGCAGTGGGTCATGGGCTACGAGGAGGCACTCGGCTACTCGGTGACCTCGCTGGTGCGCGACAAGGACGGGATCAGTGCGGCCGTGGTGATGGCCGACCTGGTCGGGCTGCTGGCCGCGCAGAACCGCACCGTGGTCGACCTGCTGGTGGAACTCGACGGGCTCTACGGCCCCTGGGTCAACGTGCAGCAGTCGGTCCGATTCGAAGGCGATGACGGCCCCGAGGCCATGCTCGCAGCCGTGGATCGTGCCGCCGACGTCGGTGCCGATGCGCTCCCCGGACGCACCATCGCCCGGGTCGTCGACCATCGCCAGCCACTGGACGGCGCTCCCGTGTGGATGCCGACCACGCCGTTGGTCGTGTGGCATCTCGATGGTGGCGGGCGCGTGCTGGTGCGGCCGTCGGGTACCGAACCCAAGCTCAAGCTCTACGTGGACGTGCCGTTGTCGGCGGGCGAGGACCATGGCATGGGCGACAGCATGGCCGCAGCAGGCTTCGCTGCCATCGACGTGGTGACCTGACGCGTGGCGATTTGACGATGGTGGCGGTCAGGCGGTGCGGACGGGCGGTGTGACGCCGTGGTGATCCGTGGCGTTCAGGCAGTCGCGGCGCCGGGGGGTGCCACGACCTGGCGAAGACGGCGTTGGAGCAGGTCCCGGTTGCCCAACATGTGGTGCAACCGGTCTTCGAGCCCTGCGATCGGCAACAGGTTGGCCGGGGCGCGTGCATCGCGATGGGGCGGCGAGGCGAACCGGGGGAGTGTCGCTGCCGTGCGGTTCGCCACTCCGGTTGCCTGTGGCAGCGTCAGGTTCGGGGGTGCCTCGAGCCGGACGACGCCGGCCCAAGGATGGCCACTGCCCCCGGGCAGCCGGAGATACCAGGACCACCGCTGCCACGACGTCGACAGCAGGAAGACGGGCGTGCGCTCGCCCGCGGCGAGGCGGCGTACGACCGGTTCGACCGTGGCTGGCAGGTAGCTGGTGTGGTGTGACTTCACGTAGCCCACGGCATTGCGGATGTGGCTGCGTCCGGTCAGCGGGCCGTCGACGGCCAGCAGATCACAGGGCGGCAGATCGGCGGCGACGCGGGCCTCCAGGGCTCCCATGTGCTGCTGGACGGCCGCGACCAGCGTCGCTTCGTCGGCTGCGGCTGCCGCCACGGGTTGGTAGTCGACACCCAGGCCAGCGATTGGAACCAGGCCGCCGCGACCGACCAGGATGCGCTCCACCCTGGTGTCGATGACCTCGGCGCGGTCGGTACAGCGCACCGCTCCGGCGGCGATCGACACGGCCAGGGCAGGTTCCGTGCGCTGCGCGCCGATCGCCCAGACGCGGGCATCGATGCGGCGGACACCATCGACGAAGACCACCGTGGTCGCGCGCGGCTCGTCGGTCGCGATCGGCGTCCACGACTCGGTGGGCACTTCCTGGTCCAGGTCGACCACGGCGTCGGAGTCCTCCATGGCTG
>DATFMD010000316.1:0-5264 GCA_035267125.1 Nitriliruptoraceae bacterium
GCTCGCCATGGGAAATGGGCACGCTGGGTGCCGCCGACGCGATTCCGGGCTGGCCGGGTGCGCAGGCCTACCCGCCACAGCAGATGGTCGACCAGATCAGGTCGATCCTGACGACCTACGGCGAGCGCGGCGGCGAGGTTCGCATGGAATGGTTCGAGGGTTCCGGCCACGGCTGCCACATCGACAACCTCGACGGGTTCACCGACGCATTCTTCGACCTCGTCGGCTAGCTCGCCGGCAGGTCCGTCGCCAACGGCCACCCGCCGGTGGTGCCTCTCTACTCGACGGTGACGGTCTTGGCGAGGTTGCGCGGTTGGTCGATGTCCTCACCGCGCAGGCGAGCCACGTGGTAGGCGAACAACTGCAGCGGGATCGCGGTCAGGATCGGCGTCGCCAACTCGTGGACGGCTTCGGGCAGCGTGATGATGTCGTCGGCGTGGGCCTTCAGGTCGCCCTCGGACCCGTCGGTCGCGATCGCCAGCACCGATGCCCCACGAGCCTTGACCTCCTGGATGTTGGACACGGTCTTGGCGAACGTGTGGCCAGCGGGCGCGATGGCCACGACCAGCGACCCGTCCTCGATCAGGGCGATCGGCCCGTGCTTCATCTCGCCCGCCGGGAAGGCCTCTGCGTGGAGGTAGGAGATCTCCTTGAGCTTGAGCGCACCCTCCATCGCGATCGGCAGGCCGGAATGGCGACCGATGAACATCGTGTAGCTGGTGTCGATGTAGGAGGCAGCCAGGTCAGCGATGGCCCGGTCCTGTTGCAGCACCTGCTCGATCTGGTCCGGGACGCCGTGCAGGCGCGTCAGGATGTCGGTGATCTCGGACGTGTAGATCCGACCCTTCTGCTGGGCGAGGTACAGGCCGATCACGAGGAACGCGGCCAACTGGGTCGTGAAGGCCTTCGTCGAGGCGACGGCCACCTCGGGGCCGGCGTGGGTGTAGAACACGGCGTCGGCCTCGCGCGCCAACGTCGATCCGACCACGTTGACCAACGACAGGACCGGGGCACGCTGGTCCCGAGCGTGGGCGGCAGCGGCCATGGTGTCGGTGGTCTCACCCGACTGCGACACCGCGATCACGAGGGTGTGGGGGTCCAGGATCGGATCGCGATAGCGGAACTCCGACGCCACCTCGACCTCGACCGGGATCCCGGCCCAGTGCTCGATGGCCAACTTGCCCACCATCGCCGAGTACAGCGACGTGCCGCAGGCCACGATGAAGACCTTGTCGATGCGGCCGAGTTCGTCCTCGTCGATGCGGCATTCGTCCATGTGGAGGCGGGGCGCACCCGACGGTCCGGAAGAGCCGCCCAGCCGGTCACGCAACGTGTCGGCGACGGCCTGGGGCTGCTCGTGGATCTCCTTGAGCATGAAGTGGTCGTACCCGCCCTTCTCGGCGGCGTCCAGGTCCCAGTCGACGTGGTAGTCATGGGCCTGCGCGGCGTCACCGTGCAGGTCGGTGACCTCGATGCCCTCCGGCGTGATCACGGCGACCTGGTCGTCCAACAGTGCCGACACGTCGCGCGTGTGCGCGATCATCGCGGCCACGTCCGACGCGCAGTAGCCGACGCCGTCGGCATGGCCCACGATCAGGGGTGCCTCGCGCTTGGCGACGACGATCATGTCCGGTGTGTCCGTCGACATGATGCAGAGGGCAAAGGCACCCTCGAGTTGACGGACCACGGCCCGGGATGCGTCCGGCAGCGACTCACCAGATGCCGTGCGCGCGGCAATGAGGTGGGCCACGACCTCGGTGTCGGTGTCCGACGAGAACTCGGCGTTCGGGAGGCTGGCGCGGAGCTCCTCGTAGTTTTCGATGATGCCGTTGTGCACCACCGCCACACTCCCCGTGGGATCCGAGTGGGGATGGGCGTTTCGATCGTTGGGCGCACCGTGGGTTGCCCAGCGCGTGTGGCCGACACCGGTCGTCCCGGCGAGGGACTGGCCATCCAGGGCAGCCACGAGGTTGCTCAACTTGCCACCACGCTTGACGATGCGCAGGTCGTCACCGATGACGACCCCTGCGGAGTCGTAGCCGCGGTACTCCAACCGGTGCAGACCGGTCATGATGAGTTCGAGTGCGTCGGGGCGGCCGGTCACACCAACAATGCCACACATGCACGATCCTTTGGGTGCGTCATCAGGGAAGCTGCTGGCCATGTCGGCGCGCGCCAATCAGCCAGTCCAGATGCCCACAAGCCTACCGACGATGGCCGGGGTGACTCCGGGCCCAGCGGGGCCGTTCGGCCACACAGGATCCCCCGAGCCCTCTCGATTCGAAACGACGCGAATCTGGTCGCGCAGGGGTGCCACGCGACACGAACGAAGGGCCAAGCACGAGGCCGGGAAGCTCAGGCAGATGCCAGCGTGGTGCGTACGGCGTCGGCGATGGCCCGGGCGCCTGCCTGGGCGTCGTCCTCGGTGACGGCTTCCACCATGACCCGGATCAGGGCCTCCGTGCCCGATGGCCGCACCAGCACTCGCCCGTCGTCGCCCAGGTCGTCGGTCACCTTGGCGATCACGTCCTCGACATGCGCCGCGTCGGCCAGTCGGTGCTTGTCGACGCCAGCGACGTTGATCAGGACCTGGGGCAATCTGGTCATGACCGTGCGCAGCTCCGCCAGCGGGACGCCTGCCGCCGCGATTGTTGACAACAGCATCGCCGCCGACAGGATGCCGTCGCCGGTCGTGCTGTGGTCCAGCGCGATCAGGTGCCCGCTCTGCTCACCTCCAAGGGTCAGCCCCCCGGAGCGCATCGCCTCCATGACGTAGCGATCCCCCACCCGGGTGAGTTCGACCCCGATGCCGAGGTCACGCATGGCACGGCGGAATCCCAGGTTTGTCATCACCGTGGTCGCCACCGTGTCATGCGGCAGGCTGCCGGACTCATGGGCATCGCGCGCGAGGATGGCCAAGATCACGTCGCCGTCGACCTCGACGCCACGATGGTCGACGGCCACGAGACGATCGGCGTCGCCGTCGTGTGCGATCCCGACGTCGGCCCCGTGGGAGACCACGGCGTCGATGAGCGATTGGGGGTGCGTCGATCCACAGTCGAGGTTGATGTTGCGACCATCCGGATCTGCGTGGATCGGGATGACGGTGGCGCCGAGGCGGCGGTAGACCTCCGGTCCGAGGGCGGATGCCGAACCGTTGGCGGCATCGACCACGACCGTCAATCCGGCCAGGTCCCCACCCACGGACACGACGCTGTCGGCCCAGTCATCGACCAGGGCGTGGTCTTCCACGATCTGGCCGACCTCGTCTCCGACCGGTCGCCCGTGGTCCCTCCCGGGCTGCGTGAGCAGCTCCTCGATGCGGTCTTCCTCGGCATCGGTGAGCTTGAACCCGTCATGGCCGAAGAACTTGATGCCGTTGTCGGCCATGGGATTGTGGGACGCCGAGATCATGGCTCCGGCCTGCACCTCGGTGGCAGCAGCAGCATGCGCGACGACGGGTGTCGCCACGACGCCGAGGCTGCGCACGTCCGCACCGCCCGAGGCCAGGCCGGCGGCCAGGGCATCCTCGAGCATCGGTGAGGACCAGCGAGGGTCGCGACCGACCACGACCTCGGGCCGACCGTGACCCTCCTCGCGCAGCACTCGTGCGACGGCGCGACCAAGCTGGAGTGCGAGCTCCGGGGTCACGTCGACATTGGCGCGGCCACGGATGCCGTCCGTGCCGAAGATGCGGGGCATGCGTGCTCCTTGTGGACCGGCGAGCCTGCCGGCATGTCGATCATCGTCGCTCGACGTGGTCTTCGCCACCCTCCGAGCCCGGCCGTTCGCACCATCGCGGTCGGATGGCTGCACGACCGGCTGGTCTCGGGGCATGGGCGCCACGCCAGCATGTCGGCCCAACCGTCGTATCCAACGGCGGCGACGTCGCGGCTCGAACGAGCCGACGGCGTCACCCCGATGGGGCGACGCCGTCGGGGCAGTCAGCCGTGGTCGATCAGCGCTTGGAGTACTGCGGTGCGCGACGGGCCTTCTTGAGGCCGTACTTCTTGCGCTCGACCCGGCGAGAGTCTCGGGTCAGCAACCCGGCCGCCTTCAGCGTGGGACGCAGCGATGGATCGTCGTCGATCAGCGCACGCGCGATGGCGAGCCGCAGCGCGCCGGCCTGGCCGGTGCTGCCGCCGCCGTGCATGCGGGCGGTGACGTCCCACTGGCCGGTCTGCTCGATGGCCTCGAACGGTTCCATGACGTGGCGGCGCAGCTTCTCGGTGGTGAAGTAGTCCTCGAAGGTGCGACCGTTGCAGGTCAGGACCCCGGAACCTCGGGAGATGCTGGCGCGGGCGACCGCCGACTTGCGACGACCGACGTGGATGGTGGAAGACATGGTGTCAGTCCTTGGTGTGCCGTGGGTTGTCCCGCCGGGGCGGTTTTGTCACGGTCTTGGTGATGACGGGCGACGACCGGAGATCCCGGTCGCCCGGAGGATGTCAGACGTGGTCCGGAAGGGGCTTGGGCTGCTGCGCGACGTGCGGGTGATCGGGACCCGCGTAGACCTTGAGCTTGGTGCCCATGGCCCGACCGAGCTTGTTCTTGGGCAGCATGCCCTTGACGGCGGTCTCGACGATCGCGGTCGGCCGGGTGGCGAGCATGTCGGCGAAGGGCACCGAGGTCAGGCCGCCCGGGAAGTTGGAGTGGCGGTGGTAGAGCTTGTCAGCCGCCTTTTCGCCTGCCAGCTCGATCTTTTCGGCGTTGACCACGATGACGTAGTCGCCCATGTCGAGGTGCGGTGCGAAGGTCGGCTTGTGCTTGCCGCGCAGCACGGTGGCGATACGGGTCGCGAGGCGACCGAGGGTCTCGCCCTCGGCGTCCACGACGAACCAGTCGCGCGTGATGTCCTTGGCGCTGGGGCTGTAGGTGCGCATGACGTCGAGCCTTGTGGAGTGAAGTGGGTGTGTTCTTGGGTCGTGCCCACGATGGGGACTGGCGTTCGGTGTGTGACGCCACTGCCTGTCACCGCGGCTGCGTTGCAGTGGATGACGGCCACCGAGGGCACGTGTGGGCCGGCCGGTCGGAGGGGCGGCTGGGAAGGTTGCGTCGCCCGCACCTGCATGCCCTGTGAGGGGACGGCAAGCCAACGCGGCCCAATGGTGGGCCGCGACTCGCTCCAAGGTACCGGTTGGAGGCAGACCCGGCAAGGTGACGCGCGCGCCCGACGAAGCCCACCGCTGCGCCACCCGTTTCCACAGCGTGCGCACCCCCGACGACATCCCGTCCCCACCGCGCACACCACCCCACCCACCTCC
>DATFMD010000317.1:0-17892 GCA_035267125.1 Nitriliruptoraceae bacterium
CCGAGCGGGCCCCCGCGACCCTTCGGTGGGGCGGCCAGCAGAACACCGTGTTCTCCCACTGGTCCGCCGGCTGCAGCGGTACCGGCCCGACCTGCACCATCGACCCGGCCGGCAACCCCACCATCGGCGCGAACTTCACCCACTCGCCCGGCTGGTAGCAGGCCAGACCGCCCCACCGGCCCCGAACCGCCAACCCGTGGCGCCCACACGCATCCGTGCGTGTGGGCGCCGACCTCAATCGGGCCGTTGAGCTGGTCGCTCATCTGCTCGACGGACGGTGTGGCACTTCGCCCGGTCTCGACACCGGAAGCACACACTCGCGGATGCCCAGGTACGCCTTGGCCGCGGGCGAGCCTTGCGCGGACGTCGAGATCTTCACGTGGTTGACCCAGCCGATCACCGCGACCCGTACGTGCGACCCGAGGAAGGCCTGTGTTCGGACGAGCCGTGCGGGGAACGCGTCAGTGTCCCCCGGGACCACGGCGAAGGGCCATCGCCTCAACGCTGCCGCGAGTTCGGGGTGGCACAGGCCGGCGTCGCGCACCGCGTCGATCACGCGATGGTGCGCGGCGTCGTCGGCGATGGACAACTCGATCCCGAGCGAAGGCAAGAACCCGTCGCTGCCAAGGTCCAGGTCCATGAGCCCGTGCACACCCAGGGACCCGCCCAGCGAGGCCAGGTTCTCGGCGTCGGCCACGCTGCCCGGCCACCCTCCGTCGGTCGCTGCAGCGACCAGCGTGCCGAGGTCGCTGCCGTCCACGACGATGCGGCAGTTTGCCAGTCGTGGCGGCGCCATGACCCCGACCTGCGTCACCATCCCATGACCGCGCAGTGAGCGTCCGAAGGCTTCCGCGCCGAGACGCATCGGTGCCGAGGCCGGTCGGCCGGCGATCGCTTCGTACACCCAGACGGCATTGGCACCGGACGAGTCCGGCTGGCTCGGGGCGGCGAAGACGCTCGGACGATCGAAGCAGGGATTGCTCAGATCCCACTCGAGCCAGGCGTCGTGCAGCGGCTGGGTGAGGTAGGCAGGTGCCTCGCGCATCGCGCGTTCGAGGCCGACGAGGTCGGACTCGAATGGTGCGAGTGCCTCGCGCACCACCGGCGCAGCCAAATGCTCCGGCTGCGCGATGTGGACGAGGAAGTCGGGGGACGGGCGACGCGTACCCAGGGGGAGTTCGACGCCGACGTAGCTGGTCAACTGGCGAGGAATCCGATCGGCAAAACGCGCAAGTCGGTGAGCACCGTACGAGCCCACGACACCTGCCAGGTGATCGAATGTGGCGCGGACGGCGTCACCGGCGGTCTCGTTGCCGATCGGCGTGGTCATCGCCACGCCAGCGGGCTCGGAAGTCGTGGCTCCTCGAACCCGAGCAGTGCGTAGCCGACACCGGCGAGGCCTTGGTACAGACCGAGGTAGGACAGTGGCCCCAGCGGGGGGCCGGCGAAACGGAGTGGTTCGTCGGCCAGGATGCGGCCCGCGGCCGTGTTCGCCCACTCCTCGGCGCGGACCCCCAGGTCTTTCGGGCACTGCTCGCCAAGTGCACGTGCGAACTCGGCCACGCCAGCACGGCCGCAGCACAGGTGGTCGACCGCCGGCCAGGCCGCCACCGCCGATGTCGCTGCATGCGAGAGGTCAGACTCCAGTTGTCCAGTCATCGTCGTCAGGGCACCAGATCGAAGGATGCCGATCCGCGCCAGTCCGATGCCGGCTGCTCCCCAGCACCAGCGTCCGTCGCTGGGTTGGTCCTCGCCCTCCGGTTGCCGGCGGTCGACCCAGCTGGTGGGGCAGTGGTGCCTGTGTTCGAAGCGCACGGCCTCCTCGGCGGCGTCGGCGTAGCGACGCTCACCGGTGACCGCCGCCAGCCGGGCGAGGGCCAGGGCCCCGCCGGACGCACCATGGGCGATGCCGACGTGCGGCGGCTCGGCGGGCAGGGTGCGCCACGCCCGACCGCCTTCCGGCGCGTCGGCCAACGTGTCGACCAGGTGATCTCCCGCCCAGCGGGCCCGTTCGAGGGCCCCTTCATCGCCAGCCGCGCCGTGCAGCGCGAGCATCCCCAGCACCAGGCCCGCGCTGCCAGCCATCAGATCGAGGCGTTGATCCGAGGTGACGTCGTTGCGCGCGACGGCGGTCGTTGCCGTCCGCGCCTGGTCGAGCCACCGCCGGTCGTCGAGCAGCTCGGCGCAGGTCGTGAGGGCGTACACGGCCCCTCCCACACCGGTCGCGCCCCCGATGCCAAGCACGCTGGGATCTCGCTCCAGTGGCTGCCAGGCCGTCCGCAGGGCGGCGAGCGCGAGGTCGCGCCAACCGGGGCCGTCGACGCGCACCAGCGCACTGAGGAACAGCGCGATTCCCGGCAACCCCTCGTACAGACCGAGGCCGGGAGGCTGGAGGACGACGCGTTCACTGCTCGGGTCGAGGAAGGCGCCGACCCACGTGACACTGCCGTCCGCGCCGCGGATGGCGTGGTCACGGAGCAACTCACCGATGCGGACCGCTCCTGCGAGCGCGTCTGCGCGGGGCGTTCGCACCATCGATCGAGTGACCGTCTCATCGCGGCGGATGGCCAACGAGGCGCGGATGAACGCGGTCTGTCGCTCGAGATCCTCCGCATCGAGCGACCGCAGTTGGTACGTCGCATTCTCCAACGCGGAGCCGTCCAAGGCGACCGCGCCGTCCGCCAGCCGCAGTTCGGTCGCGTCGGCGCGGGTCTCGAACAGCGGGACGTCGCCGCCCTCGAGGGCGCGGTGTTCGCTGGCGATCATGGGCCATCGGGAGGACGGATCTGGATCGGTCAGCAGCGGTCGGCACAACTGCTCGAAGTGCATGCTGCGGTCCACCCCGTCACCGAGCAGCCGCGGTTGCTGTGCCGTCTCGAGCGTACGGCCGTACAGCCACGTTCCCCGCAACACGACACGCACCGTGGCGGCGCGCATCTGCGCGAGCAGGCCCGTGTCGCCGAGGAGGTCGTCGCGGCCGGCGACCAGGATGTCGTGCGCCCGGGTGTAGCCGCGAACGAGTGCATCCTCGTGGTCTTCGCAGCGCGTCGGCTCGCCGTCGAGCACCACGTCATGGGGTGAGCTGGTCGGTGTCCAGGCCTGCATGGTCCGGCGGGCCAGGTCCGTGCCGAGTCCCTCCCATTGCGGTGCCAGTCCGAACGTGGCACCGTCGGACAACCGCCCGAGACCGCTGACGTCGACCGCCGCCTGCGCGCCCGGGCGCGTGAACCACACGGGCAGCAGGCCGACCCCCAGGACCCCTTCGGAGATCTCGCGGTCGGCCATCGCGAACGCACCGTCCACGCGCTCACCCCGCGGCGGTCGCAGTCGCGGTTGGAGGAGGGTCTCGGCATCGATCAGGTAGGGGTGTTCACCCGCAGCGACCACGTTCTCATGGTGGCAGTCCGAGCCATCGAGCGCTCGCATCAGCGCCAGCAGCCCGCCGGCCCGTTCGTAGTAGCGGTCCGCCGCCGCGTGGTCGGGAACCGGCTGCTGTTCGACGCGCTGCACCCATCCGTGATCAGACCGATCCACCACGTGCAGGGTTGCCAGCGCGGGAGTGAAGCCGCCTGCGTTGAGCCAGTCGATCAGCCGGCCCAGGCCGACCTCCGCCGCCAGGGACTTCGGCTTGTAGACGACGCCCAGGCCGGACGCGAACCGCACGAGGACCACGGTCCGGCCACCCCGATGAGGATCCGAGACCCCCCACCTGGTTTCGACGACCTGGCCCGGGTCCCGGTTGTCTCCCAGCCGTTCGACGATGACCGCCCGGTCCGCCTCCAGCCGCTCCCGGAACTCCACCGTCGTCGTGACCCATTGGTCGCAGACCGTGCCGAGCTGTCGGGCCAACGCGGGGTGATCCTCCAACAACTCGTCGAGGCCGTGCAGCATCGTCCACGCCAACCGGTCATGGTGCTCGCGCCCGGTCCATCCCTGCGCCCGGAGCACGACTTCCTGCAACCTCCCGAACTGCTGGTCGCGCATGATCGCCAACTCGCGATCCCACAGCGCCTCGAGTACGGCCGACAACTGCCGGACCAGATGGCGTTCTTCCCCGACCACGGCAGCTTCGGCAAGGATCGACGGCCGCGCGCCCCGGCGATCGCGCTCCGCCCGCGCAGCCTTCAGGAACGGCAACGCGAGCTCCTGGGCCGGGATCGGATCGTCGGCCCGCAGCGCGCGATCGTCGAACAGGGACGTCAGGTCGTGGCGGATGGCCACCGCCTCACCGACCTGACGTGCCCAGGGCGGAACACTGGTACCAGCCCTTGGCGTGGCGTCTCCGACCAGCAATCTGGCAGTGCCACGGTCCAACCCGTCCAATCGCAGACGGCTGTCGAAGGCCTCGCCGTCACCCTTGCCGACGGCGTCGCTCCACGCGGCGAGCCGCCGCTCGGTCGTCTCGCCATCGGCGTGCGTGAGGCCGACCTGCCCGGCGATGCGTTCACCCAATGTTGACGCGCGTGCCGCCAACTCTCTCAGCCACGCTTGCGATGCAGGCCCGTGAACGGGTGGGGGTGGGGCATTCGAGACCATGCGGGTCGACTCCTGTCCGATGTCGCGGCTGCCGCTCGACCGGGATCATCCCAGGAGCAGCCGCGCCGGTCGCAGCATCCGTTGCCGTCGACCGTGCCACTCGCCGAATGGAAGCTTGGCGTAGTACCTCATCTCGCACAGACGACGCTCGATGCGAACCAGGGACAGTTCGCCCTCTGTCACGGTGGTGTCGCCTTGACGCATACGGTCGTCGTGGGCCGGGTGGGGGAGCGCGTACACGACGTAGGGCTTCCCGTCATGGGCGAGCTGGGTGAGGCGATCCTGTGAGTTGGGCGAATAGGCTGGATCGATCCGGATCCGATGGAACACCAGACCGTACGCAGTCACGTCACGCAGGACCCGGTCGATGACCCGCCACGACGGTGCAGCGGTCCCGCGGGGGTGCACCGCGAGGTCGAGGTCGGCGACGGGCGAACCGTCGAGCACGGACCCGATGACGTAGAACTCGAACTGGGCCTGCCACGGCTGCTCGGGCAGCCAACGCCTCACGGCGTCCACGTGCTGGCCCGTGACCCGCCGGTCGAGGGTGGTGGGATCTGCATCCGACCTCATGGTCCCCGCCTGGTGCAGTCTGGTCGACGCATCCGTCCGAGCTCGCCGTGACGTCGCCAACGCTACTCGGCGACGTCCACGGTTGTCCTCCCCAAGGACCGCGACGCGCTCGCGGTGTAGGCTTCCAGCCAGGACGAGCTGGACGCTGCCGGGGAGTGCAGGATGCTTGAGCGTTTCGACATCGAGTCGCAGGTGCGCCAGCGGGCCCAGCGAGATCCGGAGTTCCGGGCCCGCCTGACCGAGGATCCCCGGGCGACCCTGGAGCACCTGTTGGGCGTCGAGCTGGGCGACGTGACGGTGCGGGTCGTCGAAGAAGACGCGGGCGAGGTCGTCGTGGTGCTGCCGCCCCCGGCAGCTTCGACGGACCTCACCGACGCCGAGCTCGCGGGGGTCGCCGCCGGCGGCACCGGTTGGGGATCGTGCCAGGACTCCTGCGGGAACCGCGGGTGCACGGAACCTCCTTCGTATTCTGCTTGAGTTCGGGTCGAGCCCACGTACGGGAGCCGGTCGATTCCGTGTCCCGCGCCCGTTTCGTCACGGGATCCGGCGTCGTTCGGCGTGTTGATTGCTACGGTCGAAGTCTCGAGGAACGTTGGCGCCACGAAGGAGCGCACATGTCTGAACGTTTCGATCTCGAGTCGCAGGTGCGGCAGCGGGCCCAGCGTGATCCGGATTTCCGGGTTCGCCTGATCGAGGATCCTCGGGCGACCCTGGAGGATCTGCTGGGCATCGAGTTGGGCGAGGTGACGGTGCGGGTCGTCGAAGAAGACCCGGGCGAGGTCGTGGTGGTGCTGCCGCCCGCGGCACCCTCGACGGACCTCACCGACGCCGAGCTTGCCGGTGTCGCCGCCGGGGGCACCGGTTGGGGTTCGTGCGAGGACACATGCCAGAACCGCGGCTGCAACTTGACCGGATGATGGTCGCAACACCGTCGAGGAGCCCAGGATGCTGGAACGTTTCGACATCGAGTCACAACTGCGCGAGCGGGCCCAGCGTGATCCGGAGTTCCGCGTACGCCTGACCGAGGATCCTCGGGCGACCCTGGCGGATCTGCTGGGCATCGAGTTGGGCGAGGTGACGGTGCGGGTGATCGAAGAACAGCCGGGCGAGGTCGTGGTGGTGCTGCCGCCCGCGGCACCCTCGACGGACCTCACCGACGCCGAGCTCGCCGGTGTCGCCGCCGGGGGCACCGGTTGGGGATCGTGCCAGGACTCCTGCGGGAACCGCGGGTGCAATCCCCCCCCACCATGACCTGAATCAGTGTCGACCCCACGCACGGGACGCAGTCGACTCGCTGTCTGACGCTCGCTCCGTCCAGGAGAGGATGCGACGCCGTTCGACGTGTACGGGTTGGTAGTGTGCTGCCGTGGAGGACTGGTTGCACCGCCGAGGAGCGCAGCGTGCTTGAACGTTTCGACATCGAGTCGCAGGTGCGCCAACGGGCCCAGCGTGATCCCGACTTCCGGGCCCGCCTGACCGAGGATCCCCGGGCGACCCTGGAGGACCTGTTGGACATCGAGTTGGGCGAGGTGACGGTGCGGGTGATCGAAGAACAGCCGGGCGAGGTCGTGGTGGTGCTGCCGCCCGCGGCACCCTCGACGGACCTCACCGACGCCGAACTCGCCGGTGTCGCCGCCGGCAGCACCGGTTGGGGATCGTGCAGGGACACCTGCGAAAACCGCGGCTGCGGGCACCCTTCCTCATGAGTTGGGGTCGACCGCACGCACGGGACGCGGTCGACTCCGTGTCTCACGCTGGTCGCCCTCCCGAAGATCTGACCCTTGGCACGTGACGAGGAGGGCGTTGTGGCCGGGTTCGAGGCGGGCACGAGCTCGGGGAAGCGTGAGCAAATCGCTCCGACGCGGCCCCGCGTCGCGGGACCGCAGCGTCTTGACGAACTGATCGTCGTCACGCGCGGCCGCGCATGGATCACGCTCGTCGCCCTGGCGGTCCTGCTTGCCGGCCTCGTCGTCTGGGCAGTCGTCGCCAGGGTGCCGGTCACGTCGAACGTCGGCGCGGTGCTGATCTCGGGCGGCGTCCTCGCGGAGGTCGCGAGCCCGGGCGCCGGGGTGGTGGAGTCCCTGGCGGTCGGAGTCGGTGACACCGTCGACACGGGGGACGACATCGCGGTCATCCAGGCGCCCGACGGCTCCCGCTCCGGCGTGCAGGCGACACAGGACGGGACCGTGGCCGCCGTCGTCACCCGCGCCGGCGACACCGTCGAGGCAGCGACCGTGCTGGTCAAGGTGGTGCCCGACGGACCACCGCGCCTGCACGGGTTTCCAACCTTCGACGTCGGTCAACAGTTGGAGGTCGGTGACGCCGCGATGGTCACCATCAGCACACCCGGTGCTGGGTCCGAGGTGTTCGACGCCACGATCTCGCAGATCATCCGGGCACCGCTCACTCGTGAGGACGTGACGGGCGTGGTCGGTGACGCTGCGCTTGCACAGTTCTTGGTGCCGCAGGGACAGACCGTGATGGCCATCGAGCTCCACCCGCGACGCAACGCGGATCTGCCGGAGGCGCCCGCAGCCAGCCCGGCCCTGGTCGGAACCGCATCTGTGGTGCTGGCGGAGCAGCATCCAATCTCGATGTTCGCCAGGTGAGCGGACCACGACGAGACCGCCGTGGGGTCCGAACGCCGACGGTCCTGCAGATGGAGGCTGCGGAGTGCGGCGCGGCGTCACTCGCGATGATCCTTGCCCACCACGGACGGTGGGTCGGCCTCGAAGAGCTGCGTTCGGCCTGCGGGGTGTCTCGCGACGGCGCGAGTGCCCTCGACGTCGTGCGGGCAGCCCGCGGCTACGGCATGCAGGCGGGAGGACGGCGCCTGTCGGCGGACGACCTTGCACCGACCGACCTGCCCGTCATTGCCTTCTGGGGTCGCAGTCACTTCCTCGTCATCGAAGCCATCCGGTCGGATCGCGTTCGCGTCAACGACCCGGCCAGCGGGCGCCGATGGGTCACCCGCGACGACTTCGACGACCAGTACAGCGGGATCGCCTTGCACTTCGCGCCGGGCCCAGACTTCGAGCGCACCCAGCGAGCCGATCTCCCGCGCCCGACCCGCGCCCTCGTCGCGCTGGCGCGGGGCGCCCCCGAAGGCATCGTGTTCGCCCTGCTCGCGGGGCTGCTGGTCGTCGTGCCCACGACGGCGGCTGCCCTGGTGACCTCGTTGTTCGCCACGCAGGTCCTCGGCGATCCCAGCGGGCGGTGGCTCCCGGTGGTGCTTGGTGTCGCGGCAATCGTGGCGATCACCAACGTCGGACTGGTCGTCGTCCAGCAGCGAGTGCTGCTGCGCATGCAGACCAAGCTCGCCATCGAGATGTCGGCGACCTTCATCACCGACCTGCTGCGTCTGCCGATGTCGTTCTTCGTCGCAAGATCTCCGGGCGCGCTCGTCAGCCGGGTCGAGTTGAACACCAGCGTGGCCGCGCTGTCGGGACAACTCGCCACGGTGGCCATCTCGTTGGTGACCATGGTGCTGTACGCGTTCGTGCTCGTCTGGTTGAACCCCCGGTTGACGGTGGTGGCGGTGGCGATCGCCGCGGTGAACGGGCTCGCCCTGATCGCCGCCACTCGCACGCGTGTCGAGATGAACAAGGTGGTGCAACAGAACCGGCTGCGCCTGGACGGGACCACGTTCCTGGCTGCCGACCGGCTCGACGACGTCCGCGCCACGGGCGCCGACGACGAGTTGTTCGGTGCGTGGTCCGGCGTCCAGGCGCCGGCCGTCACGACCGAGCAGCGCCTGGGGCTGGTGACGCAGTCGGTGCTCGTGGTGCCGTCGCTGCTCGCGACTCTCAACACGCTCGCGATACTTGCCATCGGCGGGTGGTTGGTGATCGACGGAAGACTGACGGTGGGCGAACTCGTCGGGTTCCAACTCCTCGCGTCGAGCTTCCTGGCGCCGGTGTCCGCGCTCGTGGCATCCTCCACGCGGTTCCAGGATGCACAGGCATGGCTCCAGCAGATCGAGGACGTCACCGACCAACCGGCGGACCCGGCCCTGGCCGCCGTCTCGCCAGCAGGCGCGCCCACGTCCTGGACCCGTCCGAGGGAGGCCAAGCTGGACGGGGCCATCGAACTGCGGTCGGTGACGTTCGGCTATTCGCGCAACGAGCCGCCGCTCATCGACGGGCTGTCGCTGTCGATCGCGCCGGGACAGCGGGTCGCGCTCGTGGGGCGAACCGGCAGCGGCAAGAGCACGGTCGCGAACCTCGTGGCCGGGCTGTACGAGCCATGGTCGGGCGAGGTGCTCATCGATGGGCGGCGTCGTCAGGACGTCCCACGCGAGGTCATGACCCAGTCGCTGGCCAAGGTCGACCAGTCGATCATGCTGTTCGCAGGGACGATCACCGACAACATCCGCCTCTGGGACGACACGATCCCACTCGACGACGTGCGCCGCGCGGCTGCCGATGCGGCCATCGCCGACGAGATCCATGCCAAGCCCGGCGGACTGTCCCACGTCCTGGTCGATGGCGGTCGCAACCTCAGCGGAGGCCAACGGCAGCGAATCGAGATCGCCCGTGCGCTCGTGATCGAGCCGACCGTCCTGGTCCTGGACGAGGCAACGAGCGCACTGGATGCCAACACCGAGCAGCGCATCGATCGCGGCCTGCGCCGACGCGGCTGCACCTGCCTCATCGTCGCACACCGCCTGTCGACGGTCCGTGACTGTGATCGCATCTTCGTGTTGCGCCACGGGAGCGTGGTCGAGGAGGGCACCCACGACGAGTTGATGGATCTCGACGGCGACTACCGCGATCTGGTCGCGCATGAGTGAGACGAACGACACCGGGGATGGTGTGCGGCCCGTCGACGCTGACCCGGTGCGCCGCCTGGGGGCGAACACGCCGATCGTGGTCACGTCGCGCGCTGCGTGGGTGGTCGAGTCCGGCATGGTCGAGCTCTTCGCGCAGCACGAGACCGGAGGGCAGCTGGGTCGGCGTCACCTGCTGACGAGCGTGGCGCCGGGTGGGCTGGTCTGGCCGGGCCCGGGCTGGGTCGCCGATCCGGGCTGGCGCGTGGTGGCGGTCGGCCAACCCGGAACGACCGTACGCGCTCTGGCCATGTCCGATGTCGAGCACGATCGCGGATCCGATGCGTGGCAGCAGGTGTACGACCTGGCCCGGGCGGTCTCGGGTGTCGACGATGACCAGCGCCCTGGTCAGGACCGGTCTGATGCCGAGCCACCAACCCTCGCCGGTGCCGCGGCGGCCTTCGCGGCATCGTTCTCCCATGCCGTCGAGACGTTCGTCACGGCCGAGGGCGACGAGGCGCGCCGTCTGGCTGCTCGTCCGACCGCGGAACAGCACCGGCTGGACGTCGCCCTCACGGAGCTGGCGTCGGTGATGGAGGGCGATGTCGACCGAGGGCTCAGCGCGGACGGCCACACCCAGATCGGTCAGGTGCTGCGGCGCGTGGGCCAACACATCGGCCTGGACGTTCCCGACACACCCCCTGCCGGTGTCGGTCGTCGGGCGATCGTCGTCGAGTGGGCACATGCTGCGGGCGCGCGGGTTCGGGTGGTGTCGCTCGCGTCCGACTGGTGGAAGCGACCGGGTCTGCCCATGGTCGGCTACGTCGACGCAGGCACGCGGCCCGTCGCCCTGCTGCCAGGTCGTGGGCGTTGGCATCTGTTCGACCCGACGCAGCCCGCCGACGTTCGCCTGGACAGCTCCACGGCGAAGGACCTGGCTTCGACGGCACACGTGCTGTACCCGACGCTGCCCCGCGGGTCCGTCAGCGCATGGGACCTGGTCCGATTCGCGCTCCACGGACGGCGACGTGACGCCTGGCAGCTGCTCGGGCTGGGATTGCTGGCAGGCGTGCTCGCACTGGTGACCCCGGTCGTGGTGAGCATCGTGTACGACGTCGTCCTTCCCGGCGGCTATCTGAGCGAGTTGGTGGTCGCTGCGGCATTTCTCGGACTCGCGGCGGTGACCGCCATGCTCGCGACCCTGAGCCGCAACCTGGTGCTCGTGCGTCTGGCGGGCATCGCCGAGACGCGCATCGACCCGGCGATCATCGATCGGCTGCTGCGCATCGACGCCGCGGGTCTGCGGGAATCGACGGACCTCGCCACGATGTCGTCGGGCGATCTCGCGAACCGGATCAACGGCCTGCAACGCATCCGGGGCGCGGCCACCGGTTCGGTCGCGTCCGCGATCCTGACGCTGCTGTTCTCCGTGGTCAGCCTGGCGTTCGTCTTCATCTACTCGGTTGCACTCGGTCTGGTTGCAGTCGTGACCCTGGCCGTCACGATGGTGATGCTCGGGTTGCTCCTGCGACTCGTGTTGCGTCACACCAGGCAGTCCTACGACGTGGCAGGTCGTCTGAATGGACTCCTCCTGCAGGCGACGCAGGGCATCGCCAAGTTGCGTGTGGCCGGTGCCGAACCCCGGTTCATCCGCCGGTGGGCATCCGACTACCGGGTGCAGCAGGCGGAGACCTACGAGGGTGGCCGCGCGACCAACTGGATCACCGCCATCACCGGGGCGCTCCCGGCGCTCGTGGTCATCCCTGTCTACGCCGTCGCGGCGACGACGCTGCGGTCGAGCCTGAGTTCAGGACAGTTCCTCGGCGTCATCGCGGCCCTCGGCCAGTTCGCGGGGGCGGTAGCCGTCGTCTCGGTGAGCTTGTCACAGATCCTGCTGACTGCTCCACTGTGGGCGCGGCTCGCGTCGGTACTGGACGTTGGCTCCGAGCCGGGCGGCGAGGCGGCCCCGACGCCGCTGGCCGGGCGCGTCGAACTCGCCGACGTGTCGTTCTCCTACCGCCGGGGCGATCCGCCCGTGTTGCGCAACGTGTCGCTGCACGCGGAGCCCGGTGAGTTCGTGGCCATCACGGGTCCGTCAGGCGGAGGCAAGTCGACGCTGATCCGACTGATCCTGGGGCTCGAACGCCCGATGAGCGGTGCGGTCCTCATCGACGACCGTGACACCCGTCAACTCGACATGGCGCAGGTGCGCCGGTCCGTGGGCGTGGTCCCCCAGGAGGGGCAACCCCTGCCCGGGACGGTGATGGACACCATTCTCGGGGCGCACCCCGGGACGGAGTCCGAGGCGTGGGCGGCCGCCAGCGCCGCGGGCATCGCCGACGACATCCGGGCCATGCCCATGCAGATGCACACCGTCGTGGGCGAGGGCGGTGCCGCCTTCTCGGGTGGCCAGGTGCAGCGGCTGTTGATCGCCAGGGCGCTCGCCCGCCGTCCCGCACTGGTGGTGCTTGACGAGGCGACGAGCGCCCTCGACGATCGCACCCAGGCGGACCTGTCGACGCGCCTCGACGCGCTGTCGATGACCAGGATCGCCATCGCACACCGGCTCAGCACCATCCGCCATGCCGACCGGATCTACGTCATCGACCAGGGCACGGTCGTCGAGTCCGGGACGTTCGACGAGTTGGTGGCTGCCGATGGGGCGTTCGCGCGGCTTGCCCGGCGCCAGCTCACCTGATCGTGAGCGGGTCGGCGTCAACGCTCGATCGCATCCAGCGTGCCCGCGATCACCGACTTCACTCGCTCGACCAGGACCTGCCACTGCGCCGGCGACAGGTCGGACCGGTGGGGCAGCCGGTGGTCGGGGGGTACCGCCGCCCGGTACGGATCGACCTGGCGGACACCGCCACGCAGCCAGCCCCGCCAGTACGAGGACGCCACGTCCTCGTCGGCGATCCCTCCCGGCAGTTCCGGCATGGCGGGGCACGCGAGACCTTGCACGCCCAACAGGTCCGCTGGGCGGCCGAGCCCGAAGTCGGTCAGGACCGCAGCCGGGTTCAGTGCGAATCGCCTTCTGAGGGCGTCATCGGCATCGAGCAGGAGCAGCAACGCGACCAGTCCGTTGCCGCGGCAGCGACGAGCGATCTCCTGCTCGTCCGGCAAGGACATCGAACGGTGGGCCTGCCGGAGCTCGACCATCCCTGCCGCGGCTGCGATCGGCTCGTCGTGCGGGAGTCCCTCCAGGTGCTGGCCGGCGGCTTCGACCGCGGCCACCACCATCTGCTGGTGTGCCGAGGCCGCTTCCGTCAGGGCATCACCCAGCAATCGGCGGGCATCCACGGCCATGTGGCCCCGGTTGCTCCACACGCCCGTACGGATGGTGCCAACGTTGACACCAGTGTGTGCCGACAGGGCGCCGGCGGCTCCGGAGAGGGCCCCGACGGTGGTCACCAGCGTCCGGTCCGCCGGTGCCAGGGACAACGTCCCCGTCGTCCGCGTTCCCCAGTACTCGGCAAGCTCTGCAGCGAGAGGGCCACGGGCCGCCGTGATGGCCAGTCGGCTGCCCAGATCGGTTCCGGGGAGCGATGGTGCGACGTGGGCCGCGTACCGCGTCACCCAGTCGTCGGCCAGCGCGGTGCCCCAGCCGCCGGGGCCGAACACCTCCATCAGCATGCCCAGGAACGACGCCGCCCACTCGGCGCAGGGTCGGACCACGATGAGGAACCGCGCGTGGGGGAACAATTCCGGGAGCCTGTCCCCCGCGAGATGGAGGAAGGTCGCCGCGTCGACCTCTGGACGTCCCGCCTCGTCGCGCGTGATCAGGAAGTCGTCCAGGTCGTCGTCAGTCCTGGAGCCTTCCTCCCGATCGAGCAGCGCGTCCACGCTCCGCTCATGCCACAGCTCGTGAACCGACCGGTGGCGGTCGAACATGCGCGCCAGCGTGGCCGAGCCGGTCTTCGGAAGGCTGAGGTTGATCAGGTGGAGCGCTCGGTCGTCCATGGATACGGAGGTACGTTACCGCGCGGCGCGACGACCGGACCTCGCGATGAGCACATCGGCACGACCCACGCTTCGACAGGTGGTGACGGCGCGTGGCAGCAGCGCGTGGTCGGTCGCGTTCGACCTCATCATGCTCCGTCGGATCGTTGACGACGGTGATCTTGCGGCGATGTTCGGGCTCACGCGGTCGGACGTCCCGCAGGTCGCTGCGGTGGTCCTGTCCTCCGACGGCTCGCTCGTCCTGCGTCGTGACACGCAGCAGCGTCATCGACCTCAGGCGCTGGAGCGTTCGCTCGTCGACTGCCTCGACGCGATCACGACGGATGATGCCGCCTGCGTCGGGATTGCCGACGCCGGGGTCCTCGGAACCGTGGCGATGTCCGCACACGTGCTCGCGTTCCACGACGGACGTGGCGAGGCGGCCTTCGAGCTGCCGCCCGACGGCCTGGTCGCCGCCCGGCCGTTGCTGGCCGCCGTGGGCGTGCGACCCTTGGAGGTCAGGCAGGTCGGTGACCTGCACCGCGTGGACTTCGCATTCGACCTTCGTCGACACGTGGAGTCCGCGCGCCTGGCTCGTTTCGGCCGCACCATGTCGTGCGTCGAGTTCTTCACGGGTGGCGTCGAGGCGGCAGGAACGGTCGAGCGTGGGCTCCGGGACGCGGCGAGTGCGCGGATACGTCATGGTGGCGACCTCCTGCGTCAGCGCGCAGTGTCGCTGCTGGACTCGGGACGCGCGTTGACGATGACGTCGCGCTCCCCGTCACGTTCCCCGGGCGGAGAGGTCGGCCGCGCCTACGGGGACATCGTTCCCGAGGGCATGCTCCTGGCCGGTCTGCGCCACGTCACCGGCGCTCATGCGGCTGCCCAGATCGCCGCCTGTGTCGAGCTGCGTGGCCGCCTCCTGGAGGCGCGGTCGGTCGGTGGCTGGGCGTTCCATCGCGGGACGCTGCCGACCGCCACCGACTCCGCGTTGGTCCTGCTCGGGATCCAGGACCGCGACGCGGTTCGCGACCTTGAACGGTACGCAGACGGTGCCGGTGGCTATCTCCCGCAGTTGACCCGCGACACCGGGGATGCCGAACGCATGGTCCGTTCCGCAGGGACAGCCCACTGGGAGCAGGCCGACCTGTTCACCACCTGCCTCATCCGGTATCTCCGTCGGCAGGTCGGGCTCGCGACCGAGACCGACACGCGATGGATCAGGCGCCGGATGGCGTCGCGCTGGGGATCGTTCACGGCAAGTCCATGGTTGGTGGATCTGGCAGTGGCACTCGCGGTCAGCGAGGACGAGGACGCCGGCGACCTCCGACGCACCCTGCGTCGCGAACTGCTGGCCGCACGCAACGACGATGGCTCGTTCGGTCGTCGAGGCGAGCGACCGCTGGCAACCGCGGCAGCCGTTGTCGCGTTGTCCGCACTCGGCGTGCGGGGTCGGGTGCTCGGCGAGAGCCAGATACGACTCATCGAGTCCCTGGACGGGGACCACGATGCGGCACAGATCCCGTTCGCGTCGACGACCATCGTCTCCCACCCGTCCGCTGACGACCTGCGCCGACTGTTGCGAGGCAGTGACGGCCTGATCGCGGCGCAGGGCCGAGTGCTGCGGCTCTCGGTGTACGAGGACACGAGCGGTGCCGTCACGCTCGGACTGGCCGCCCTCGCGCTGTCCCGAGCAGCAGAAGTGGACGTCGATGACACCTGCCTGCTCGAGGACCTGCCGACCGCTCCGGCACGCTACGGGCGAGCCAATGTCACCGAATACATCACCGAGGACGTCCTTCCACGGTCTCTCCGAGCCATCGAGGTGTGACTGAACTCGAAATCCGGGGTTCTCCACGTCTTGCTGCGGCGTCGACGGCGCCCCAGACATGAGTTCCCGGTTCCAGCCCGACACGGGATCGATTGGCCTCGCGGGGCCCTCGGCCTCCGACAGCGGGGCAGTTGGGATGTTGTTGGGTGGGGTTCGGGTCGTGTTGAGGTGGTCGGAGCCATGCTGGCTGCACATGACCGACTTCGACGCCAACGCGTCCCACGAAGGACACTGCAATGACCACGACCGTTTCCCCGTCCACAGCCACCTCCCGTTCTCGTGGTCGACGCCTGGGCGTCGCCGCCGTGGCCGGCCTGTTGGCGGCCACCGGCGTGACCACGTCGGCCTCTTCGGCCCACGCAGCTCCAGCCGACGTGTCCGCCGCCCTGGCCGAGGCGAGCAACTGCAAGCTGGTCGACTACGACGCCACCGCGTACGTCGAGTGCGTGGTGACCGACAGCGGCGCGTACACCTTCACCGACATCGTTCCCGAGCCCCTGGCCCCACACGCCGGCACGTCGGTGGTCATGACCGCCCGCGGGGGCGAGGGCTGGGCCACCAGTGACGACTGGCGTGACCGCACCGCGGGTGCGGGAGGTGTCGCCCGCACGGTCGCATCCGTCGACGACATCGACGAGTTCCATGTGTACGTCGGCCGCGACGGCACCAGGGGCGAGGGGGCGGCGAGGGTCCGGGGCGGCGGTTCGTCGACGATCGTCAGCGAGGTCGCCCTCGAGGAACTGACCAACATCGACGACACCTACGTGGTTGCCGGCGGTGGTGGGGCCCGAGGCGCCCGCTTCAAGTGCGGGCTCACGCTGTCGGGCGCCGGCAGTGGTGGCGACGGCGGCGTCGCCGACGCCAACCACGCCAACACCGGCAACGCCGTCAGCGGCGCGGGCCGCGACGGCGGGCACGGGACGACATGGGCCTGCAGCGGCAGCCAGACCGGCAACCCCGGCCGCGGGGGCAACCTCGGCGTCGGTGGGATCCAGCCGGGTGACCGCCGCTCCGACGGCAACGACGGCATCGGTGGACGCGGCGGCGACACGCACTGGCAGGGCAACGTCGCGTCCGACCACGAGGCCGGCCGCGGCGGCGCCAGCAGCATCTGGGCCCAGGGCGGTGGCGGCTGGGGCGGCGGCTCCGCCGGCGAGCGCAACGGCGGCGGAGGCGGCGGCGGGTCCTACGCCCGTGCCGTGGCCGAGCAGCTCAGCCTGCCACGCAACTACGCCTCGACCCCGTCGGTGACGCTGGCATGGCCGATGAACCCACCGATCACCTGACACCACCCGCCCTCGAAGGCAGCCAACCCGTCGCGCCCACACGCACCCGTGCGTGTGGGCGCCGACCTGTCCACCACCGCCGTGCCGGCCCGAGTCGGACACAACGGTGGCACTGGGCAGGCTTCGGTTCGGTCTCAGGTTGCCGTCAGGTGGCCGACGCCACGCTGCAGCCACCACGCCACACGTGACGCACCACGCGTCCCACCGACAGGACCCATCATGACTGCCACGACCACCACCCAACCCCGACCGTTCCGACGCCTGGGC
Organism: Nitriliruptoraceae bacterium; assembly: GCA_035267125.1. Classification (GTDB taxonomy): domain Bacteria; phylum Actinomycetota; class Nitriliruptoria; order Nitriliruptorales; family Nitriliruptoraceae; genus Salsipaludibacter. The sequence goes on from DATFMD010000317.1 coordinate 17,201, forward strand.
GTGGCCGCCATGGCCAGTGTCCTGCTCGGCGCCGGGCTGGCCACTGCCGGCACCCCGGCCCAGGCCGCCCCGCTGGACGCCGAATGCAACCTGGCCACCTACGTGGACGCGATCTGGATGGAGTGCTCGATCACCGAGAGCGCGTCGGTGACCTTCGACGACCTCGTGCCCGAGCACCTGACCCCCCACGACGGCACCGACGTGATCATGACCGCCCGCGGCGGCAGCGGCGCGTGGAACCCGTTCACCTACAGCAACGACTTCCATGGTGGCGCCGGCGGCATCGCCCGCACCCTGGCCGCTGCCGAGGACATCGATGAACTCCATGTCTACGTCGGCCGCAACGCCGAAAGGCACTCGTTCGAGGGTGGATCGGCCACCGTCGTCAGCGAAGTCCCCATCCACGAGGTCACGTCGATCGACGACACCTGGCTGGTCGCCGGTGGTGGCGGCGCGCAGGGCGACAAGTGCACCGACTCCAGGAAGGGTGTTGGCAGTGGTGGCCGAGGAGGGACCGCCGACGCCAACCGCACCGACGGCGACGCCACCGCGGCCGGCTGGAATGGTGGTACGGGTCACAGGTCCCACGAGTGCTTGGACCGCAGGACCGGTCACCCCGGGACCGGCGGTGACCGTGGCGTGGCCGGCGTCAACCGCGGCGACCCGCGTTCCAACGGCATCGACGGTGTCGG
>DATFMD010000318.1:0-2096 GCA_035267125.1 Nitriliruptoraceae bacterium
GCGCACCGCCACGCCCACCGCGCACCGCCACGCCCACCGCGCACCGCCACTTTCCCACCAGCCGCCACCCTTGCAGAGGATCCGCCATGTCAGTGCCCACCACCAGCCACTACGACGCCATCATCGTGGGCGCCCGCGCCGCCGGCAGCGCCACCGCCATGGGGCTCGCACGCCAGGGCCAGCGCGTGCTCGTCATCGACCGCGACCGCTACGGCGCCGACACCCTGTCGACCCACGCCCTGCAGCGCGTGGCCGTCATGCTGCTGGAGGACTGGGGACTGCTGGACCAGTTGCGCGCCGCCGACACCCCGCCGGTGCGCGACGTCACCTTCCACTACGCCGGTCGCGACCCGCTGCGCATCGACCTGCCCGAGCCGCTCTACGCGCCGCGCCGCACGGTGCTCGACCCCGTACTGGCCGACGCCGCCGTCGCAGCCGGTGCCGAGCTGCGCTGGCGGACCCGCCTCGACAGCCTGGTGCGTGATGACAGCGGCCGGGTCCGAGGGATTCGTGCCGTCGGACCGGACGGCACCGTCTTCGAGGCCCACGCGCCGATCACCATCGGGGCGGACGGAAGGAACTCGCGCGTCGCTGCCGCAGTGCAGGCGCCTGTCACCCGCCAGGGTCGCACGGCCGGCGCCTACCTCTACGCCACCATCGCGGGACTGCGGCCCAATGGGTACGAATGGCTCTTCGGCCCCGGCAACTCCGCCGGACTCGTCCCCACCAACGACGACTCGACCACGGTCTTCGTCGGCGGAGCGGCCACCGACTTCCGCGCGATGGCACGAGACCGTGCCGGGACGTTCGCGTCGATCCTCACCAGCCTGGCGCCTGAGGTGGCAGCCCGCGTGCTCGCCGGTCGCCGCGTCGGGCCCGTGCGGGGCTTTCCCGGCCAGCCGGCCCTGCTTCGTCGTCCCCACGGCCCGGGCTGGGCGTTGGTGGGCGATGCCGGGTCGTTCAAGGACCCCATCAGCTCACACGGCATCACCGACGCGTTCAAGGACGCGGCCCTGCTGACCGCCGCGCTGGGCACCGCCGACGGCACCGCGCCGTCGCTGGCAGCGGCCTGCGCCGACTACGAGTCGACGCGCGACCGCTTCACGCTGCCGCTGCTCGACGCGGTCGAACCCATCACGACCTATGCGATCGGCACCGAGCAGTTGGCCGAGCAGCACATGGCGTTGTCCGCCTGCCTCAAGACCGAGACCACTGCCTTCCGTGCCCTGCTCAACTCGACCCCGGCCCCCGCTCCCCACGAGCCCCGCGACCAGTACCTGCTGGCCGCATGAGTTCGTCGAGCCACCCGGCCGGTCTCTGGGGAGGCTGGGCCGGCCCCGACTGCCAGCTGCGTCGACCGGCAGTCGAGCCCGCGTCCCGACCCAGTAGACGTCGGCCAAGTTGATCTCGGCCGCTGGTGGCACTGGGACGGTGCGTCGACCGGACCGGCAACTTGGCGACTGTGCGGGTCAGGTGGCCATGCTGCGGGCGAGGTCCGGCGCGACGTGCGCCATGAACGCCTCGTCGGGGTAGCAGAACGCCCAGTCCTCACCCACCTCGAACGACTGGACCACGGGGTGGCCGGTCGACCCGGCATGGGCGGTCGCGTGCTGGCCCTGCGAGGAATCACAGCACCCGACGTGCCCACATTCCATGCACATCCGGAGGTGGACCCAGCGCTGGCCGATCTCGAGGCACTCCTCGCAACCCTTCGGGGAGGTGGGCTCGATCTGCTCGAGCTGTTGCAGGTGGTCGCAGCTCATCATCGTCCTTGGCCGTGGGCGGGTTCGAGTGGTCGGCACCGTAGTGAGGTGCTCTGGTGGCAGCGACAGAATGCTCCATCAGCAGCCCACGAAGATCCAGGCTGACCATACGCCACACGGCCCCCGGTGACGATTGCTGCCGGCCCCGTTGCCGAAACCGATCACCCTCGACATTCCGCCCCGCACGGCATCCCCAAGTGCAGCCGTCCCGAGGTGCATGCGGTCCGTCGAATCGGGTTGACGGTCGTCTGGCGACATGGGTCGGCGCCCCACCGTGTCCGGTGGGACATCGGGACGGGGTCATGGTCGATGGGGTCGGGTGACCATGACCTG
>DATFMD010000319.1:0-3178 GCA_035267125.1 Nitriliruptoraceae bacterium
AGAAAGCTGGTCGAGCGCACCGGACAGGCTGGGGGTTCGGGAGATCACGGTGCCGGCGTCCGCCGCCGACATGGCGAACACGTCACAGTCATCCACGGCGACGACCACGGGCCGCAGGCCGTCCACTGCCGGCTGCTCCCCGAGGCCGAACAGATCCCCCACGCCATAGTCCATGACCGGGCTGTCCCCGTCCTCGCTGCGCAACACCAGGGCTGCGTGCCCACGATGGAGCAGGAACAGGTCGGCATCACCCCCGCTGGCAACGATCAACTCACCGCGTGCATAGCGGCGCACGACACCGGCATCGGCCAGCGCATCGAGGGCATCCTCGTCGAGTTGCACCAACAGCGGTGACTCACGCAACCACTCGAGCACCTCCGTGCGCTCGGGTACGTCGGCGACAGCCGCATCGGGCCCGTCCCAGAGGTAGAGGTCCTGCGCTGGACTGGGAAGTGGGACCCCACGGCGGTGGGAGTGATACCACACCAACGAGCCGAAGTCGCTGGTCACGATCGGGGCGAGGGCATAGTCGTCGATCCACATGGCGACGTCATACCCCATCAAGGGGTCATCGACCTGGACGACCATCGCGATCGGGGGCGGGTCCTCCAGCACACCGGGCGTGGCGCGGGCCGCCGCGAGCAGCATCTCCTTGGCGTTGGTCGGCGAGTTGCTGTACGCGACCTGCACCGGGACCACGAGACGGTGGCGATGGACGGGACGGTCGAAGTTGGTCAGGTTCGCATTGGCCAACGTGCCGTTCGGAATGACGACCAGGTCGCCGTTGCGCGTCTCGATGCGCGTCGTCCGCCAGTTGACGTCGGTGACGCGGCCCTCCATGTCCTCGAATGCAACCCAGTCACCCGGCTGGAAGGGCTGGTCCGACAGGAGCAGGAACCCCGACGCGAGTGAGCTCAACGGATCCTGCAGGGCGAAGGACACGACCAGCGACGTGACCCCCAGCGCGGTCAACGCCGCCGACAGGTCGACGTTCCACACGCCTGCCAGCAACAACCAGGCTGCAACCAGGACGACTGCCAGGCGAGGCAGCATCAACAGCAACTGTGGGATCGGCGCGCGGCCCTCCCGTCGCGGGGCCGCCAGGCGGTCGACCAGCACCGCGAAGATCGCCAACGCGGCGGCGGCCAGTGCCACGACCAGCGCGCTGCCCAGCACGATGACGACGAGGTTGTCGTCAGGCAACCCGAAGACGGCCCGCGCGACGTACCACGCGACGAACAGCGGCAACCCCCAGGTGCGCAGGATTCCCACCGGCCGGCGCAGGCCCGAGTCACGCTGGCGCAGTCGTTCCTCGACCTCACCCGCACCGATGATCACCAACGGCAACAACACGATCATCAGGGCCGACCAGCCCGTTGCCGGATCCCGCAACACCTCGGTCATGATCCCTGGCTCCCCGTGACCTGGTCCGCGACCTGGCCTGGCGAATGGGTCGCGCCCTTGCCGGACAACTCCAGGATCTCGTCGTCGACGCCGGGATCGTGGGTCACGAAGTCTTCCGGCAGGTTCGACGTGGTCGACACATCGGCCAGGACCTGGCCGGGAGCTGCTGCCCGGGCGAGCTTGCCGGCACGGTCCACAGTCGGCCCCCACCCGTCGAAGACCAGTCGGGCACCGATGGTGAGCCCGACCGTCATGGGGCCAGATGCCAGGCCCACGCCGACAGCCAGCGACCGGTGCACTTCGTCACCCAGTTCGGCCACCAGGTTGCGAGCTTCCAGGCCGAATCCTGCCGCGCGCGGCGCATGGTCCAGCAGGGGCCGACTGGCACCAGCAACGGCGTGGTAGCTGTCCCCGTCCACACGGAGGCGTTCAAGACCGTTGGCCTGTGCCACTGCATCCAGGTCATCGACCAGTCGTGCCAGCAGGTCGCGCGCCTGGTCCTTGTCCCCCTCGCGGACCAGTTCCCCAAGCCCGTGGACGACCACGACCGCGACCGAGACGTGGTCCACCTGGTCAACGACGTCCTGTTCCCCGGCCTCCGCTCGACGCACCACGGCTGCCGGCAGGAATCGTCGCAACAGCTCGAGTCGTTCGTTGCTGCGCTGCTCGACCTCACGACTCCGCTCGGCGAGTCGCACGAGCATGACGTCGATGTCCGACGACAACTCGACGTACTCGCTGGCCGCGTCGGACGCCATGTCGGTGGACGGCTGGTGCTCGACCAGTGCACGACCACCCGTGCGGGCACGACGGAGCCGATCGGACGCTGCGCGCAGGGGCTGGGTGAACCGGTTGGCCCATGCGACGCCGACGAAGGTGACGACGACGACGAACAACGCAATCGCGATGAGCAGGTTGCGCACGAAGGTGGCCACCGGAAGCTCCGCCTCGCTGCGATCGACCTGGGTCACGGCGACCCAGTCGAGCCCGTCCAACTCGAGTGCACTGAGGGCCGCCAGGACCTCCTCGCCGGTCGTGCCCAGGCCATCGCCGAAGCCGGGGTCGCCACCCGCGGCCGCTGCGACCAGGTGCTCGTCGACCGGTGCGAAGGTCACGGTCGTGTCGAGGGCCTCGATCGCCCGTGCCTGCTCCATCGTGAGCAGCGGTCCCGCGGCCTCCAGCCAGGCCTGCGGGTCCTGCAGGAAGAGCCGGTCGTCACTGCGCATCGTGTCGTCGCCGGCAGCCAGGTATGACTGGCCGGTCGTGCCCATGCCGTCCCAGTCACCGCCATCGGTCATGATCCGCGTCAGGCTGTCGGAAGTGAAGCTGCCGGCAACGACCCCCACGACCCGGCCGTCGTCGAACACCGGGCTGGCCAGTGCACCCATCGGACGACCGCCGGTCGTCGTCGAGGGCGCCAGGTCGCCCACGACGACCTCGCCGGGCACGGGATCGTCCAGGACGTCGGCCACGACCTGCGAGAGCACACTGCCGCTGTGGGGACCGGCCTCCAGGTTGGTCCCCAGGTCGATGCCCTTGTCGACCGAGTAGACGATGCGTCCGTTGGTGTCCACCAACCACAAATCGTCGAACCCTGCCTGGCCGGCAAGCTTGCGGTAGGCGGGATGGAACTCGGCATGCACCGCCGACCAGGTGGTGCCATCGGCGGCGTCGTCTTCCAGGGCAGGATCACGACCGTCGTCGCTGATGGTCCACGTCGTCTGCAGTCGCAGGGCCGCGTACGTGATGGGGAGCAGGCTCGTCTGGCTGATCC
>DATFMD010000320.1:0-4881 GCA_035267125.1 Nitriliruptoraceae bacterium
GACAACACCTCCAACCGCGCAGGTGGCGGCATCGAGGCCGTCGCCGGCACCACGGACCTCGACCGCGTGGACCTGTCCGGCAACTCGACGGGGGCTGCACCCGGCAACGGCGGAGGACTGCACCTGACGGGTGCGGGGACGGTGGACATCACGGACTCGCTCGTGGTCACCAACACCGCGGCCGCCGAGGGTGGCGGCCTGTGGAACTCGGCCACCGGCACCATGACGGTGGGTGACACGACCATCAGTGGCAACCAGGCTCCGGTGGGTCCGGACGTCTTCAACGACGGTGGCGTCTTCACCGTCGATGGTGCGCCCGTCCCCGTGGGCGGCTGACCCGGGCCACCCTGGGCCACTCCGAGCCCGCAACCCGGTCCACCAGGCCGGGTTGCGGGCTTCGTGGCTTCACGATGCCAACGTGGTCAGACGACAGCCGCGACGATCCACCCCGATTAGGCTGCGGTCATGGACATGTGGGCCGTCGAGGCATTCGGCTACGTGGCTTCGGCCCTGGTCGTGGCCTCCTTCGCGATGGCCTCGGTCGTGCGGCTGCGGCTGGTGTCGCTGGCCGGGTCCGTGACCTTCGTCGTCTATGGCCTGTTGCTGCCGTCGATCCCCATCATCGTCACGAACCTGGCGGTCGCGGCCGTCAACCTGTGGCAGTTGCGCAGGGAGTTCGGCGCCGACCGCGACATGGGCGTCGTGCCCATCGCGACCGACGCGCCCTTCCTGGCCGACTTCCTGCGGGCCTTCCACGACGACATCCAGCACTACGAACCCGATTTCACACTGGCCGACGATGCCTCCGCATGGCTGCTGACCCGCGAGGGACTCCCCGCCGGCGTCTTCGTCGGTCGCCGCGACGGCGCAACCATGCGAGCGGACCTCGACTACGTCACGCCCGCGTACCGCGATTCCCGGCTCGGGTCGTGGCTGTACACGACCGGTGCAGACTTCCTGCGTGACGACGGCATCACGCGAGTGGTTGCCCGGCCCGAGACGCCGGTGCATCGCTCCTACCTCGCCCACATGGGCTTCGAGCCCGACGGCGATGTCATGGTCCGCAGCCTGCCCTGAGCGATGCGGGCACCTCGCGTCCACCGAACGGTCGCACCACCCGGCAGCGGTAGCATCGCGGTCCACGTCGCAACGTCCGGAACACCTCCATGAGCTCGTCCGATCGTCCGTCCGACTTCCAGCGTCTGCCGCCGCAGATCGACCTCCCTGCCACCGAGCGGGGGATCATCGAGTTGTGGGATCGCATCGACGCGTTCCAGGAGTCCATCGACCGGCGCTCGCACGACAACGAGTACGTGTTCTACGACGGTCCGCCGTTCGCCAACGGCACGCCGCACTACGGCCACCTGCTCGCCTCCACCACCAAGGACGTGGTGCCGCGCTACTGGACCATGCGCGGGCACCGAATCGAGCGCAAGTGGGGCTGGGACACCCATGGACTGCCCGTCGAGATGAAGGTGCAGGAGGCACTGGGCGTGGCCGGCCCTGCCGAGATCGCCGAGTACGGCATCGATCGCTTCAACGCCGCCTGCCGCGACCTGGTGACCTCGACTGCCGACGAGTGGGACTACATCGTCCGGCGCCTGGGGCGCTGGGTCGACATGGACGACGACTATCGCACGATGGACACCGACTTCATGGAGTCGGTGTGGTGGGTGTTCCGGGAACTGTGGGACAAGGGCCTGGTCTACCAGTCAGTGAAGGTGCTGCCCTACTCGTGGGGCGCCACCACGCCGCTGTCCAACTTCGAGGCCAACCTCGACTATCGCGACGTCGACGATCCGTCGATCGTCGTCCGCATGCCGGTGCTGGCGGGCAACGACGTCGTGGCGATCGATGACCACCTGCTCATCTGGACGACCACGCCCTGGACGCTGCCGGGCAACCTCGCGATCGGTGTCGGCGCCGACCTGACCTATGCCCGCGTGCGCACCGAGGACGGGCCCGACGGGGGCGTTCGTCACCAGTGGGTCGTGGAGGAACTGGCCGAGCAGGTGCTGCCGGACGGCGAGGTGGTGGCGACGGCACCGGGGGCGGACCTGGTCGGCGTCCAGTACGACCCGCCCTTCGGCCACTTCGAGGAGGAACGCGACCGGGGTGCCTTCCGCGTCATCGGCGCGCAGGACGTCGAGACCGACGAGGGCACCGGCCTGGTCCACATGGCGCCTGCCTACGGCGAGGTCGACTTCTTCACCCTGCGCGAAGCCGGCCTCGACGTGCTGATCGACTACGTCGACGACGACGGCCGCTTCACCGACCTGGTCCCGGAAGTTGCCGGTCTCAACATCAAGGAGGCCGACAGCACCCTCATCCGGGTGGTTCGGGAGCGTGATCGGCTGGTGTCGTCGGGCACGATCAACCACTCGTACCCGTTCTGCTACCGCACGGGCACACCGCTCATCTACAAGGCAGTGCCGACCTGGTTCATCGAGGTCACGAAGTTGACCGACCGCCTGGTCGAGGCCAACCAGGACATCCACTGGGTGCCGGGAGCGATCGGCGAGGGGCGTTTCGGAAACTGGCTGGAAGGCGCCCGCGACTGGGCCGTCAGCCGCAACCGGTTCTGGGGCTCGTGCATCCCGGTGTGGCAGTGCGACGCCTGCGACCACAGGGTCTGCCTCGGGTCGATCGACGAACTCGAGGAATTGTCCGGCCAGCGACCCGACGACCTCCACAAGGACGTGCTCGACCCGATCACGTGGCCCTGTCGTGACTGCGACGGCGGCACCATGGTGCGGGTGCCCGAGGTGCTGGACTGCTGGTTCGAGTCCGGCGCGATGCCCTATGGCCAACTGCACTACCCGTTCGAGAACGTCGAGCGGTTCGAGGCCACGTTCCCGGCGGAGTTCATCTCCGAGTCGCTTGACCAGACCCGTGGCTGGTTCTACACGCTGCACGTGCTGTCCACGGCCCTGTTCGACCAGCCGTCGTTCCGCAACTGTGTCGTCTCCGGCATGATCCTGGCCGAGGACGGCCGCAAGATGTCCAAGTCGTTGCAGAACTACCCCGACCCCTCCTACCTGTTCGACGAGTACGGGGCGGACGCGCTGCGCGCCTACCTGATGGACTCCCCGCTGTTGCGTGCCGAACCGCTGCGATTCTCCGAGTCCGGCGTGCGTCACATCGTGCGCACGGTCATCCTGCCCCTGTGGAACGTCGTGAGCTTCTTCACGACGTACGCCGAGGCCGACGGCATCGCGCATGCGGACCTCGCCGAGGCCCCCGCGCCAGCCGACCGTCCCGAGATCGATCGCTGGGTCCTGTCGGTCCTGCAGAGCCTGATCGGTGACGTCAACGCACAGATGGAGGACTACAACCTCAACAACGTCGTTGCGCCGGTCCTGGGATTCATCGACCACCTCACCAACTGGTACGTGCGCCGGTCGCGGCGACGCTTCTGGCGGGCCGGCGGTGGTGACACGCCGACGGACCGCGCCGACTCGCTGGCGGCCTTCGCGACCCTCTACGAGGTGCTGACCACCTTCACGAAGGTGCTGGCCCCGGTGCTGCCGTTCTCGACCGAGCACATCCACCAGCAACTCGTGGTGTCGGTCGACTCGGACGCCCCGGCATCGATCCACTGGGCGGACTATCCGCAGGCCGACCAGTCCCTGATCGACGCCGAGCTCGAGACCGCCATGGCCACCACTCGGCAGGTCATCACGATGGGCCGGCACCTGCGCACCGCCAACGACCTGCGCGTGCGCCAGCCCCTGCACGGCCTGACGGTGATCACCCGCGATGCCGACGTCGCAGCCGCGGTGCAGGCCCACCGCCCCCTCATCGCCACCGAACTCAACGTGCGCGACGTGTCGGTGCGACGCGACGAGGGCGACCTCGTGACCCTGTCGGCCAAGCCCAACTTCAAGGTGCTCGGTCCTCGACTGGGCAAGGAGATGGGCCGGGTCGCCGGTGCCGTGGCACAACTGTCCCACGACCAGCTGGCCGCAGTCGCCGAGGGCGGGACCATCGAGGTGGCCGGCCACGACCTGACCTCCGGCGACCTCGACATCCGGCGCGAGCCGAACGAGGGCACGGTGGTCGAGTCGTTCGGTGGGCTCGCCGTGGCCCTGGACACGACCGTCGACGAGGAACTGGCCATCGAGGGGTTGGCTCGCGACCTGGTGAGCCAGGTCCAGCAGGTGCGACGTGATCTCGACCTCGACGTGAGCGATCGCATCAGGCTCGGGTGGGCCAGCGACGATCCCGCCGTCCGCGCGGCCTTCGCCGACCACGGTGCCACCATCGCCGGAGAGGTCCTGGCCGTGGAGGTCACCGCGGACGACCCGAACGCCACCACGCAACTCGACTGTGGCGGACACGGGGTCGCCGTCGTCGTCACCGCGGCCTGAGGCCGTTCGAATGGTCGACCTGGTCATCCTGGGGGCTGGCCCTGCCGGCATCGGTGCTGCCCACCGTGCCGCCACCGCCGGCCTGGACGTCGTCGTGCTCGAGCGTGAGGACGCCGTCGGGGGTGCCGCGCGCAGCATCACCGTGGGCGGCGTGCGTTGCGACCTGGGCAGCCATCGACTGCACCGCGCCATCGACCCGTCCCTGCTGTCCGTCCTCGACGACCTGCTGGGCCCCGACCTGCAACGGCGCCGACGCCGCGGTCGCATTCGCCTGGGCGGACGGTGGCTGCCGTTCCCGCTGCAGCCCGTTGCCACGTTGCGCAACCTGCCATCGGGATTCGCGATCCGGGCCGCGGTCGATGGGCTCGTGCCACGGGCGCCAGCGGCCGACAACTTCGACGAGGTCGTTCGGGCAGGGCTCGGTCCCACCATGGCGGATCGGTTCTACGGGCCGTACGCACGCAAGTTGTGGGGGCTGGCACCCACCGAGATCGCAGGTGAACAGGCGCGG
>DATFMD010000321.1:0-9346 GCA_035267125.1 Nitriliruptoraceae bacterium
CGAAGCGACCCTTGGCGTCGAGGCTGTAGTACACGACCTCCTGGAAGTCGCGGCCCTCCTCGATGAGGCGTTCGCGATAGGTGGTCATCGGTGCGCCTCCTTCCGCGACTCGGGTCCCGCGTGGTCGTGGCCCGACCCCGGGGCCTGTCGGTGCTGCTTCGGGGTCGTGCCCAGCGGTGCAGCTCGGCGGTCGTGCCCGGCGCTCGTGTGCCTGCGCCAATGCCCTGCCCACAACCGGTGTGAGCCAGCCTCCTCCACTCTACTCCACTGTCCTCCACTCGTCCAGCATCATGCGGCCACACTCATGGAGTATTGCCCTGAAAATGCCCTGCAAGCGCAGAACCGCTGGTGGAGCGATCGGGGCGTCTCAGGCAGTATCCGCACGCTGGTGGCCCGGAATGCACCCCAGGAGGCAGGCATCGGCCCCCGCGGGAGGTCTGTGGAGGAGGGTGGAGCGACGGACCGGACGGTGGTGCTGGTCGCGCCGGTGGGGCACGGCCGAGGCCGGGGCGCTCAGTCCTGCAGTTGGTCCTGGGCCATGCGGATCAGCCCGCCCACCCAGATGGTGGCCAGCGAGTTGACCGCCGAGTCGCGCGCCGCCGAACCCGACACCGCGAGCCGGTCCACCGTGTAGCCCTCCACCATTGCCACCAGGGCGCCGGCTGCCACGGCCGGGTCGTGCGGCGTGTGCACCAGCACGCCGGCCAGGTGGTCGGCCACGGCGTCGGTGTACTGCTCGCGGACCTCGCGCAGGCGATCACGGAAGTGCTGGTCATTGCTGGCCGCCTCGATCCAGGCCGAGATGACGTCACCCTCCTCGGCAAGGGCATCGACGAAGCGTGAGATCACGGCATGGATGGTCGAGGCGACGTCCTCACCCTCCCACGACTCACTGGCGATCGCCTGCAGGCGTGCCGCCGACAACTCGACGAGGTGGTCGAGCACCGACGACTTGTTCTCGAAGTAGGTGTAGAAGGTGCCGTGGCTGACACCGGCGATGGCGGTGATGTCCTCGACCCTGGCGTTGTTGTAGCCCATCGCCGAGAAGGCCTCGCGCGACGCCATCAGCAGCCGAGCCGCCGTGCGCTCACCTCGCGAGGTCCGCGGACCCGGGGCTGCGTGGTCGCTCATGTCCTCCACACCGTCATCGCCATCGATGCCATCGACGGTAGCCGCTCGGCATCTGCGGCCGTGCGGTGGCGGATCGAACCCTTGGCCCCGATGGCGACGACGCGCACGGCTGCCTACCATCACAAGTCTTGCAGAAAGGCCGCGCGTGTCCCACGCATCCACGCCCGTCTCGTCCACCCAGTCCGACAGCGAGGTGCTCGCGGCCCTCCGCGACAGCGTCGCCGACGTCCTGCTCGGCAAGGACGAGATCGTCGAACTCGCGGTGATCACGCTCATCGCAGACGGTCACCTGTTGATCGAGGACGTCCCGGGGGTCGGCAAGACGTTGCTGGCTCGCGCGCTGGGTGCCAGCATCGACGGCGAGGTCCGCCGCATCCAGTTCACCCCGGACCTGCTGCCCTCCGACGTCACCGGCGTCAGCGTCTGGGCGCCGTCGGACGGCGCCTTCACGTTTCGTCCCGGACCGGTGTTCGCCAACATCGTGCTGGCCGACGAGATCAACCGCGCCGGCCCCAAGACCCAGTCGGCGCTGCTGGAGGCGATGGAGGAACAGACCGTCACCGTCGACGGGACCACGCGGCAACTCGCCAGCCCGTTCATGGTGATCGCCACCCAGAACCCCATCGAACTGGACGGCACCTATCCCCTTCCGGAAGCCCAACGTGACCGGTTCATGCTGCGCACGGCGCTGGGGTACCCGGCCCGCGACGCCGAACGCGACATCCTGCGCCAGCACAGCGCCAGCGACCTCGTCCGCACGATCACGCCCGTGACCACTGCGGGCGAAGTCGGCGCCATCATCAAGCGGGTCACGACCATCACGGCGACCGAGTCCATCGAGCAGTACATCCTCGACATCGTCGCAGCCACGCGTTCCCACGAACACCTCGCACTGGGTGCCAGTCCCCGGGCTGGCCTGGCGCTGCTGCGGGCCTCGCGTGCGCGGGCCGCCGTCAAGGGCCGCGACCACGTGCTGCCCGACGACGTGAAGGCACTGGCCGTGCCGGTGCTGGCCCACCGGGTCCAGTTGACGCCTCGCGCCCACGTCGTCAACGTGACGGGCCGCGACACGATCGCGGACATCCTGTCCGGCACCCGCGCTCCCGTTGCCTGAGCGGTGTTGACGCCGCGGGGTTGGGGCCTGGTCGCCGCCACCGTCGCCTGCCTGGTCGCAGGTCGCGTGCTGGGCATCCCCCACCTCGACATCGTTGCCGTCGCCGCCCTGTTGGTCATCGTCGTCGGCTTCGTCCTGGGCGCCGGCCAACGCGGTCTCGAGGTGACACGCCCAAAGACGTTGCCCGTGACCGCGCATGGAGATCCCATCGACGTCCGCCTGCGCATGGTGAACAACGGGCGCATGTCGCTGGGCCCGACCCTGCTGTCGGACCACACGCCCGAATCACTGCACAGTGGCGCCACCGCACCGCTGCACGGGTTGTCGCCGGGACAGGGGGTGCCGTTGGGCTACCGCGCGATCGGACGCCAACGCGGTCGCCATCGGTTCGGGCCCCTGGCAGTCCGCCTCACCGATCCGTTGTCGATCATCACGCGCAAGGTCGAGGTGTCGGGGACGTCGGAGGTCCTGGTGCTGCCACGCATGGTGGCCCTGCCATCGGGCGTGAAGGCTGCGTCGGGTCGCGTTCCGGGTGATTCCGGTGGCGGGGTGCCCCAGCCGATCGGCGACGACGTCGGCGTGATCCGTGAGTACCAGGTCGGCGACGACCTGCGTCGCATCCACTGGCCGGCCACGGCCCACCGCGGTGAACTGATGGTCCGCCAGTCCGAGTCGCGCCGCCACGATCGCGCCGTCGTCCTGCTGGACCGCTCCCCCGGTGCCGACCTCGAGTTGCGCATCGAGTGCGCCGCCAGCATCGGCCAGACCTTCCACGACCAGGATGCCGAGGTGCAACTGGTCGATGACCCCCACGACCTGCAGGTGTCGACGATGCCGTGGGAGGTCCAGCTCGAGCGACTCGCGAGCCTCGAACCCGAACGTGTCGACCTGACCGCGCTGACGGCCACGCTGGCCGGAGGATCCGTGGGCGGGGGCACACTGGTCGTGGTGGGCACGGCCTCCGAACGCCTGCCGATGCTGCTGCAGCGACTGGGACGTTCCTTCGATCGACGCATCGCCATCCTCACTCCCGGATCGGGCAGCGTGCGCACCGTGCAGCAGGCCGAGACGACGGCCCGCTCGATGGGGTGGCAGGTGGCCACGCCGCTGGAACTGGACGACCTTCCGGTCGGATGGCAGGTCCTGTCCCGCCAACGACGGGGAGCCTGAGGTGCAACGCCCGACGCTCGAGCCCGGCATCGCGATCCAGCGTGCCGCCGTGTCGCTGGCCGTTGCCATCGGCGCCGCCTCCAGCATGGGCAACATCTTCATCGACAACGACTGGATCCTGCCCACGGCCGTCGCCGTGTTCGCCGCCGTCGGACTGTCACTGCTGTGGCAACTCCTGCGCATCCCGACCCCGGTGGCGATCGGTCTGTCGCTGGTGGCCGGTGCCGCCTGGGTGTCGGCATGGTGGCCGTTGTCGTCCGACCTTGCCTGGATCGACCGCCCGCGCGCGCTCCTCGATGGCCTGCAACTGGCCAACCAGGAGATCGCCACCCAGGTCGCCCCCACGCCCAGCCTCAACGGACTGCTGCTGATCACCGTTGGCGGCACCTTCATCGCCACGCTCGCCATCACGGAGTTGATGGCGAGGCGGTCGGTGATGACGGCACTGCTGGCCGCCATGGCGCTGTGGAGCGTGCCGCTGTCGGTACCCGTGACCGGCCGCGCCATCCTGTGGCCGTCGCTGGCGCTGCTGATCCCGTCGGCAGTCGCGCTGGCAGTGGTGTCGGACCCGTCGACGGGAACCCGCGACCAACCACCCCGACTGCGTCTGCTGGCTGCCGTCGCCGGGATCGCGGTGGTGCTCGTGGCGATCCCGATCGCCGTTGCCCTGCCCGGTCATGGCAATGCTGCGCTGGTGGACCTGCGCGGGTTGGGCACGACGTTGGAGGCATCCCAGCCGATGGTGGACGTCGGCGACGAACTCCACCTGCCCGCACCGCGTCCGACCATGCGCGTCCAGACCGACACACCCGCCTACCTGCGCACCGCCGCACTGGAGATCTTCGACGGCAGCACCTGGCGAGTCGGCAGCGACATCGACCAGACCTCGATCCCGCGCTCCCAGATCGAGGATCCCAGCAACGGGATCCAGGCCTCGGTCGCCCCGGTCGGGCGCGACGCCCAGTGGGGCGTGACCATCCAGTCGCTGCCCGGCACGTACCTGCCCGTGGTCAACCAACCCACCGGCGTCGCCGTGACGGCCGGGGCCGCCTCCCTGACGTTCAGCCGAATCGGGGACTTCGTCACCACCGACTCGATCACGAACCTGGTCGAGGCCGAGGCGCTGGGCACCGACTACGCCTTCGAGGCCGTCGTCCCCACGCCCACGGTGACCGACCTCGTCCTGACCGGTCCGTCGGAGGCGCAACTGCCACTGCGCACCCAGTTGCCCAACGGCCAGGGCCGGTTGATCGACGAGGCGCGTCGGATCGTGGACATCGCGGGCGCGGAGTCCACCATCGACCAGGTGCTGGCCATCCAGGACCACTTCGCCGGCACCACCAGTCCGTTCCAGTACTCGACGGACGTGCCCGGCCTGCGTGGCAGCACGGCATTGGAGGAGTTCGTCTTCGACACCCAGATCGGGTACTGCGAGTACTACGCCACCGCCATGGCCGTCATGCTGCGAGGGCTGGGCATTCCCACCCGCGTGGCCACGGGATACCTCCCGGGTCGCGAGATCATCGCTCCGACCGACTCCGAACCGGGCCTGTACCAGGTGTCGTCGACCGACGCCCATGCCTGGGTGGAGGTCGCATTCGACGAGTTCGGCTGGGTCACGTTCGACCCGACCCCACGTTCCGACACGGCCGGGCTGCGTCCGGGGCGCGATGCCCTGGCCGGATTCGGTCCGAACGGTGGCGTGGCCCAGGGACCCCTCGAACTGCCCAGCGAGGACGACCTGCTCCGGGCCAGCGAAGCGCCCAACGTGCCGGCCGCAGGGGTCCCGGCGCCCGGCACCATCGGTGGCGGACTCGGTGACGGGCTCGGTGCCGGCCCTCGCGTCCTGCTGGTCGGGTTCGCCATCCTCGTCGTGGCTGCCATCGTGGTGTGGGGCTGGTGGTGGTGGGTGCGTCGTCGTCGCACCTCCGACATCGCCGCCGAACGAGTCATGCTGGCGCAGAGCCACCTCCTGGTCACCGCCGCCGCCCTGGGCAGGGGACGCCGACCCGACGAGACGATGCACGAGTTGGCCGAGCGCTGGATCGCCAGCGGGGACGTCGACGGGCCCTCGGCCCAGCTGCTGGTGCGGCAGGCCAGCCTGGTGGCGTTCGGCGGTGACGACGTGGTGGTGACCGACGTGCAGGCCGAGGCCGTGGAGGACGCAGCCGAACGCCTGTCCCTGCAGTTGCGGCTCGCGGCACCACGACGTGAGCGCATGCTGGCGGAACTGCGCGTGCTGACGATACGACCACGCGACGTGTGACGACCAGCACCGGCGGGTCAGTCCTGGCGGCTGTCCGCCTCGAGCACCTCGACGTTGGGAACGCGCCGATGCCGCAGCACGCTGACGACGAGCGTGAGTGAACCCAGCAGGAGCAGGAAGCCGACGATCCCGAACGCGACGTGGATGGTCAACAACGCCACGCACAGGATCCCGATGATGGTGCCGAAGATCCCCAGGAACAATCGCGTCCGCGACGGGACCCGCGAGGATCCGGGCACACGACTGCGGCGTTGGGCCCGTGCGACGAAGCGTGGATCGTCTTCGACCAGCCGCCGTTCGATCTCGGCAAGGACGCGCTCTTCATGCTCTGAGAGTGGCATCGTGCTGACATCCTCCTGGGTGCAAGGCCATCCTACCCACGGGTGGCGACTTGACCACCCCTGTTGGCCACGTCGTCGTCGCTGGTCGGCCGGGCCGTCCGGTTGCGCAGTCATCACTGCCCGATGAAGCGCGGCTCGCGGCCCGCCATGGCCGCGGCCACCGCCTCGCCCACGTCCGGACCCGCCATGCAGGCCACCTGTGCACGTGCCTCGGCCCGCAGCGCCTCGTCGCGGTCGCGTCCGAGGTTGTCGCGCAACAGTGCCGCCACACGACGGGTCGCACCGGGTGCCGCCGCCAACGGCCGAGCCCAGCCGTCGATGTCGTCCTGGTCACTGAAACGGGCCTGGGCGAACCCACTGGCCAGGGCTTCGTCGGCGTCGACGGTGCGCCCGGTCATGACCCAGTCCGTGGCGCGTCCCAGCCCGACCAACCTGGGCAGTCGCCACGTGCCCCCCAGGTCCGGCACCAGCGCCCATCGTCGCTCGGCGATCGCGATCTGGGCGTCTGCGGCCACCAGTCGCAGGTGGCACGCCGCTGCCAGTTGGGCGCCGGCGCCCAGGCAGTGGCCGCGGATCACCGCGATCGTCGGCTTGGGGCAGTCCTCGAAGATGGTGAATGCGGCCTGGAGTCCCGCGATCCATTCCTCGTCGGCAGTGTCGTCGAGGCTGTCGGCACGTGCCCCGAACAGGCTCGTGTCCAGGCCCGACGAGAAGGTGCCGTCGGCACCGGTGACGACCACCGCGCCCACCGCGTCGTCGGCGATCACGCGCTCGCCGGCAGCCTGCAGGCCCTTGAACACCGACCAGTCCATGGCATTGCGCACCTCGGGTCGCGAGATCGTGACCGTGGCCACGCCGTGGTCGTCGACGGTGGTCACGACCGTGGGGTGGCCGTCTTCAGTGGCTGGCATGGCGACTCCGCAGGTGTGGGGACGGGTGGAGCGTGGTGGTGGCCGACTTCGACCGGGTTCGTGGCGCGGTGAGGTGCGACGCTACTCCAGCCGTCGATCGTCGCCCGTCTCGGACAGTTCAACGTCGTCGTCGTCCAGCAACGACGCAAAGGTGACATCACTGCCGTCGAAGCGATCGCGCACTGCATCGCTGACCGCGTCGACGTGTTTCCAGCGCTCGTCGAGGTCCAGCACGAGTTGGTGGGCAGCGTCCCCGTCGGCAAGGTTGCCCACGCCCACGCCGACCAGCCGGACCCGGACACGTTCCAGCCGCAAGCGGTCCAGCAGGTCGACGGCGATCGCCACGATCTCCCGAGTGGCGTTGGTGGGAATGTCCACGGTCTGGGATCGCGTGATGGTCTTGAAGTTCGCGAACCGCACCTTGAGGGTGACGGTGCGACCCGACAGTTCGGCACGCCGCAGCCGCGCCGCGACCTTGGTGGCCAGTCGCAGGATCACCCGCTGCAGTTCCTCGGGATCGTCGACGTCGACCTCGAAGGTGGTCTCGGCCGACACCGACTTGGCGCCTTCGTGGGCCACGACCTGTCGCAGGTCGCGGCCGTGGGCAAGCTGGTGCAACTGCCGCCCGCGGTCCTTGCCCAACAGCCGCATCAGCAGGCCGACGTCACTGTCGGCAATGTCGGCGACGGTGTGCAGCCCGAAGTCGTCCAGGCGTTCCACGGTGCGTGGACCAGCCCCCCACAGGTCCGACACCGGCAGTGGACGCAGAAAGGCGGTGACCTGGTCGGGGGCGAGGTGCAGCACCCCGTCGGGCTTGGCCTTGCCCGAACACAGCTTGGCCAGGAACTTGTTGGGCGCCACCCCGATGGACACCGCCAGGTCCACCTCTTCGCGCACGCGGGTGCGCACCTGCTGGGCGATCTCGATCGGGCTGCCGAACAGGCCCACTGCGCCCGACACGTCGAGGAACGCCTCGTCCAGCGACAGCGGTTCCACCAGCGGCGTGAAGTCCCGAAACACCGCCATCACGGCACGTGACACGTCCCGGTAGACGTCGAAGCGTCCCGCCACCACCACCAGGTCGGGACACATGCGACGAGCCCGCACCATCGGCATGGCCGACCGGACACCGAACCGGCGCGCCTCGTAGGAGGCTGCTGCCACGACACCACGCGCCGACGCGCCCCCCACGGCCACGGGTCGCCCCCGCAACGTCGGGTCGTCGCGCTGTTCCACCGAGGCGTAGAAGGCATCCATGTCGGCGTGCAGGATCGCCGTGGCAGGTGCCCGGCTGCGCGCGGATGCCACGTGGATGTCCTCGCTCGGAGACGGCGCAGGTGTCGCAGCCCGGTACGGCATGGACGAACACCAGTTCGAACAGCCTACCCACGATCCGGTCCCGGAACCCGCGTCACGCGTGCCCATGCTGGGCGTCAACCCGGGCGGGACCGCTCAGACCGGGCCCGCTCAGACCAGGCCCGCTCAGACCAGGCCCGCCACGCGGACGGCGTCGCCCAGGGACGACGCCACCGGCACGCCAGCGCCGTGCAGGGCCTCGGGTGGGTGGCTGCCACCGTCGAAGAGCACGACGGGGGCGCCGACCGCGGCGGCTGCGACGGCGTCGTCGAGGGCGTCGCCGATGACCACCACCTCGGCCGAGGACGTCATCGACATCGCGGCCAGGTGGGCGCGCAACCACTCCTCCTTGTGCCCACCGCCGACCCCGCGAAGACCATCGATGCGCACGAAGTGGTCCTCGAGATCGTGGTGGGCGACCATCTCGAGGAGGTGGTCGTGGGGAGCCATCGACAGCAGTGACTGCGAATGGCCGGCTTCGGCCACCGCGGCCATGGCGGCGCGCGCGTCGGGATCCAGCGACGCGTCGGTGACCAGGTCGAAGTAGGCGGTGTGGAAGACCGTGTCGATGTGCCGCCACAACGAATCGTCGATGCTTCGTTGCAGCAACCGCTCATAGAAGTGCCGCACCGGCCGCGTGTACAGGCGGCGGTACGTGGGCAAGTCGGTCGCGGGCAGGTCCATCTCGACGAGCAGCACGTTGAGCGCCCCCAGCACCGCGTGCTGGTCCGCCAACAACGTCCCGTTCCAGTCCCAGACCACGTGTCGAATCGTCATGGCGCACAGGCTATTGGCGCAGCCGGCTGGCAGCGCACCCACAGCCCACCGCACGGAGCACCGTGCACCGGTATTGCATGGCTTCAAACCATGCAATACCCTCGGTGTCCCCGCACTCGTCACAGGATCCTGCATGCCCCCCACGTCCACACCCGCTCTGCGATCCTCGGCACGGAGAGGTGGCGTGCTCATAACCCTGCTGACCGTCGTCGTCCTGGCCGTCATGGCCGCCGTGGTCGCCACCATCAGTGGCGACCTGCCCGCCCAGGTCGCCACGCAC
>DATFMD010000322.1:0-3355 GCA_035267125.1 Nitriliruptoraceae bacterium
GTCCTATCGTGCATCACACGAGCCAGCGAGGATGAGCGTGACCGACCCGATCGAGACCAGTGTCAAGGTGCCGGTGCCGCCCGAGCATGCCTTCGGGATGCTGACGGCGGGGCTGGGGACGTGGTGGCCCGCGGAGTACTCGTGGGGGCCGGAGGTGCTCGACACCCACGAACTGGAACCGCGTGAGGGCGGTCGCATCGCCGAGGTGTCGGTGCACGGCAACCGCTGGGACTGGGGTCGGATCACCGCATGGGAACCACCCCATCGCCTGGTGTTCGACTGGCAGATCGGGCCGGACCGGGTGCCCACGCCCGACCCTTCGGCGTGCAGCGAGGTGGAGTGGCGCGTCGAGGCCGACGGCGACGGCAGCGTCGTCCACGTCGTGCACGCCGGCTTCGATGCGTACGGGGACGCGGGTTCCGACTACCGCGCCGGGCTGGCGTCCCAGCAGGGGTGGCCGTACATGCTCGCCTCCTTCGTCGACACCGCCAACGGCTGACCGCATCGCCCACTGCTGACCGGCAAGGCTGGGAGGGTTGCGGGACAGGTGGGGAGTCCTGCACCGGCATCTCGGCCCGCCGCTCCTCACCGGGGGGCGCGGCAACGGCCCCAGACGTCGGGGGTCACCAGCCGAGACCGCCACCCGCCCGGCACCGACGTCATCCCCGGCGGGTGTCCGACCCCGCCAGGAATCGCAGCACGCCGGAGTTGAAGGCCTTGGGCTGTTCGATGTTGGCGGCGTGGCCACACTTGTCGATGACCCCCCACGTGGCCAGTTCGTGCAGGCCCGCGGCTGCCTGGGCGTGCTCCCACGGCCAGAACTCGCTGTCGCGACCTGCGACGAACAGGACCGGGACGTCCACGTTCGAGATCGTGTCGCGCCAGTCCGCGCGGGCATGGTCCTGGAGCAAGGCCAGTTCGCCCTCGCTGAGGCTGCCCGAGACCGTGCGGCGCAGGTCGAGCGCGCGCAGCAGACGAGCAAGGCGCCACGGCCCCTTGCTCGTCAACGACACCACGCCGGGATCCGGCACTCCCTCGGCGAAGAGGTCGTCGCGATTCGTCTCGTCGTAGCCGTAGAAGCCGTGGTCCCAGTCGTCGTCGTTGAGCATCCTGGGCGTCTGGTCC
The DNA here is from genome assembly GCA_035267125.1 of Nitriliruptoraceae bacterium. GTDB lineage: Bacteria > Actinomycetota > Nitriliruptoria > Nitriliruptorales > Nitriliruptoraceae > Salsipaludibacter. Next base: position 1,126 of record DATFMD010000322.1, read on the forward strand.
ACGATCACGATGTCGCGGACGCGGTCGGTGCCGAACTGGTCGACCATGGCCCAGATCGCGTTGCCGCCCATGGACGCGCCCACCAGGCTGACGTCCTGCAGGTCCCAGTCCTCGAGCAGATCGTGGATGTCCGCGCCATGGCGTGCCATGGTGTGGCCGTCCTCGGTCGCCGGAGAGTTGCCGTGCCCGCGCCGGTCCAGTGCCAGCACCCGGTGGTCGGCCTCCTCGAAGGCGCGGACCTGCGGGCTCCAACTGGTGGCGGGTGCCGTGAAGCCGGCCACGAACACGACCGGTCGGCCACGCAGCGAACCCTTGTCGATGACGTTGAGCTCGACGTCATCGCTGGTGGTCGCGGTGGTCATGGTGGTCATCGGACGGTCCTCGTGTGGCGGTGGATCGCGCTGTCGAGCGTAATCCCAATCGCTTGGTGGATGGTCGGTGGCCGTGGCCGGAACCTGCATTCGGGGCGGTTGGATGCGGCGTGTCGAGAACCAGCATCCACCCCGGATGGCATCGCGCTTGACCGATGTCACACGGGTGACGTAGGTTCGCTCCATCGAACACACGTTCGAGCGCCTCAAGTGGATCGAACAGGTCGAACAGGTTGACCAAGTCGAACAGGTCGACGAGGTGCCAGGGAGGAGCACGTGATGAGCAAACGCTATCGAGAAGCACTCCAGGAGGTGGAAACCCACGGCACCCGTGCCCGCGCCGTGCGTGCGGCGCGGGGCGCGGCCGACGCCGGCGCTTCCGCGGAAGCGGTGGAGGTGGATCGGGTCGATGCCCGCGCTTCCGCGGAAGCGGTGCGGGTGGAACCTGCCGTCGATGCCGTCGATGCCGTCGTCGAACGCGGTGCAGCAGTGGCGGCCACGACCGACCCGGTCGACCCGGTCGACATGGGCAGTGGGGCGCGCAGTGTGCCGGGCAGTGGGGATGGTGCATCCGGCGGCCGTGGGGGAGTGGCCACCTTGGTGCGTCCGGTGCGATCGGGTTCCCGGGCGGACCCGTCTCCACACAAGTCCGACGACCAGCCCACGACATCGCCGGACCGCTCGGCACGCCATCCCGAGGCCACGATGCCTCGACCCGAGCCCGGCCCGACGTCTCGTTCCCAGTCCGGCCCGGCGTCGCGCCCCGAGTCGCGCCCCGAGTCCCACCCCGAGGCACGACCCGGCAACGGGCCGGCCGACGCCGACGAACCGCTGGCCTTCGCATGGCGGGGACGTCGCTACGACGTCACCCGGATCCTGGGGCATTGGCGGGAGGAGGAAGGGTGGTGGCGACGGCCCGACGGCGAACCGATCCGCATCGAACAGTCCGACCTGTGGCGGGTCGAGGCAGTGCGTGGAGGTGGCATGGCCCGTGACCATCGTGGCGTCTACGAACTGTCACGCCGAGGCGTGGTGTGGCGCCTGGACCGGGTCTGGGACTGATCCCTGCGTGGTCCTCACCGTTCGAGCAGGGGCGGGCCATGGACCTGGCTGGCATGGGCGGCGTAGATGGCGGCCATCCGGGCCGGGTCGGGCAACTCGCCATCAGCCAGTCCGGCCAGGTAGGCGCCCCGTTGTGCGAACAGCGGCAGGATCCCGTCGGGGCACGCGAACCCGACGGCCGTGACCGGGCTGTCGTCCGGGTTGGCGAAGGTGTGGCGTGAGCCCGCGGGAAACAGCGCGAACCCTCCGGCTTCGAGTTCGTGGTCGACGCCATCCAACGACACCAGGATGCGCCCTTCCAGTACCAGCACGCCCTCGTCGAAGTCGTGGCTGTGCAGTGGCGGCCCACCTCGCGGCAGCGCGCCCGTGTACAACGAGAAGCGATTGTCGAGATCGGCTCCGTCGACCAGGACGCGAAACGGTCCCAGTGACCGTCGTGTCTCGTCAGGTTCCAGCACGTACCCGTCCACGTCGCCCTCCACCTCACATCGTCGTTGGCACCACCTCGGCACTCACCGGTACCCACAGCTGACGGCACGGAGGTGCGGTCACCTGTGTGGCAGTCAGCCCCCCCGTCACCGGTCGTGTGCCCATCCGCTGCCACCATAGGTGGCCAGGCAGGGATCGTTGGTCCGAGCCCGACGACCTGTCCGACCGAGGTCCCCGCGCGGATCAGGACGGATCAGGACGGATCAGGCCGCGGCCATGCGTTGGGCGGCCCGGGTGCGCGATCCGCCCACCGGAACGTCGCCCAGCGCGGCACCCATGCCAAAGGGCGGCATGTTGACGTACATGCC
>DATFMD010000323.1:0-9219 GCA_035267125.1 Nitriliruptoraceae bacterium
CAGTTCGGGGGTGATGACGGCCTGTCCGGGTGACACCAGTCGGGCAGGCGTGCTGACGTCAATGCCGTCGGGCTCCTGGATGAGGTGGACCACGAAGCCGCCCAGTCCGGCCAGGATGAAGCCCGCAGCGATCGTTCCCACGATCGTTCCGACCACGCCGAACGCGGTGCGGTCGAAGTTCGCAGTCAACGCCATGGCTGCCTCCCGATCGTCGGCGGCGCCGGTGACGCCGGGGACGACTGTGGCCAGTGTCGCCGAAGTCGGCACCATTTGCGAGGGCCCATCGGTCCTGCCGGCCGGGACGGTTGGTCCGGCCGCCCGCGGTGGCGGTGTCAGCGGGCCTCGATCGCCACCAGGTCGACGGTTGGGGAACCTGCTGCAGTCGCGGCGAACGACTCGAGGTTCGAGGCCAGGAATTCGACGCTGATGACGTGTGCGCCCCGTGGCAGGTCGATGTCCCACGTTGCCGTGGTGCAGCCGTCGGCGCAGTCCTGCTCGGGTGCCAGCGGCCGGCCGGTCTCGTTCGTCTCCAGGATGCCGTCGACGAACACGTGGACGACGCCGAGTTCCTCGGGATCGTCGGGCGCCGTGGACGTCGGTCCCGGCCCGATCGTCCCCCCGGTCACCTGGACGGTGACGGTCGTCGAACCCGTCGGGACATCGGTGCCGTCCGCCGGGGTGGTGACCGCGACGGTGAGATCGTCGCGCTGGATCCCGGTCGGCGCTGGGTGCCATGCGTCCTCGAGGGTCGTGTGCAACAGCACCGATGACACGATCGCCACGGCCACGCATGCCCACGTCAACGGGGACCTCGGCGTCAACCGCAGTGGCGTGAAGGTGTGGACCAGGATGCCCACGAGCGCAACGATCCCGATCGGAGTCCACCACCCGACCCAGTCGGACAGGAAGGTGTTCGTGGCACCGGACAGCGACGCCAACACGGCCGTGCCGGCGAACGGCAGGACCAGGTCACCCGGTTCCTCGATGTGGATCCGCCCCACGACGACGCCCACGAACACGATCACGAGGCCGAACGAGCACAGCACGACCATGGCCTGCCAGGTGGCGCCGGCACCGGCATGGGCGAGGACAGTCACCGACGACCCGTTCGACTCGTGGACTCGAGACGCTACCCCGACGGCTCGTTCGGCCGGGGCGGCGACGCCCTCGTGGCCCCTGCGACGATTAGTCTGCCGTGGACGGGTGTCGGCATCGTGCCGGCCCGTCAGGCCGACATCGACAAGCGGGAGGGCTCGACCATGCCACTGTTCGGACGCGTGGCGACTGCCATGGCGACACCGTTCCTGGCCGACGAGTCGCTGGACGTTGCCGGCGCTGCCCGGTTGGCGCGCCACCTGGTTGACCACGGCACCGACACGCTGGTGCTCAACGGCACGACCGGGGAGTCGCCGTCGCTGACGACCGACGAAGTCGCCCGACTGGTGGCGGCCGTGCGCGACGAGGTCGGGGACACTGCACGTGTCATGGTTGGCACCGGCACCAACTCGACGCGCTCTTCGGCGGCGCGCACCGCCGAAGCGGGCGACCTGGGCGCCGATTCCGTGCTGGTCGTGATGCCCTACTACAACCGACCCGACCCGGCTGGGCAGATCCGACACTTCACCGAGGTGGCCGCGGCCACGGACCTGCCGGTACTGCTCTACGACGTGCCGCACCGCACCGGTCGCGAGATCGACCTGCAGGCGCTGGTGGAACTGTCGCGCGTCGACAACATCGTGGGTGTCAAGGATGCCGCCTCCAACCTCGGCAAGACCGCCGACCTGCTGCACCTGACCGACGGTGCCGTGCCGGGCGGTTTCGAGGTGTACTGCGGTGCGGACGAACTCAACCTGCCGATGCTGGCGGTGGGCGCGTCCGGACTCGTGTCGGTGTCGGCCCACCTGGTGGGCGCCCAACTGGCGCAGATGTGCGACGCCGTCGAGGCCGGTGACCTCGCCACTGCGCGCGAGATCCACCTGCGGTGCATGGCCATCCATCGCGCCCTGTTCCGCGAGGCATCACCGGGGCCCCTCAAGGCGGGACTGGCGCTGCTGGACCTGCCCGCCGGTCCCGTTCGCGGTCCACTGACCTCGGCGTCGCCCCAGGCGACCATGGCGGTCGCGCTGGCGATGGTCCACGCCGGTGTGCTGGCCGACGATGCATTCGACGCCGTCACCGCCCACCTTCGCGACGTCCGCAATGACCTCGAAGCCGATCGTGACGACCTGCAACTGCCGGAGACCTGATGACCACCGACGACACCACACAGGGCCTGGACCGCGGGGGCGTGACCGTCACGTTCCTGGGCGGCCTGGGTGAAGTGGGCCGCAACATGGCGGCCATGACCTGCGAGGGCGAGACCATCGTGGTCGACGTCGGGGTCTTCTTCCCCAATCCCGAGCACCCCGGTGTCGACCTGATCCTGCCTGACTGGGACGTGTTGGCCGACGAGAACGTGACCGCGGTGTTCCTGACCCACGGGCACCTCGACCACATCGGTGCGCTGCCCTACTTCCTGCGCGACTTCCCCGACGTCACCGTCTACGGGACGCGCCTGACGTTGGCCTTCGTCGAGGCGATCCTGGACGAGTGGGACGACATCGACGACGTCGACCTGGTGGAGGTGGCTCCCGCCGACATCATCGAGCAGGGACCGTTCACTGCGGAGGTGGTCCAGGTCAGCCACTCGATTCCCGACGGCTGCGCCTTCGCGTTCCGGACGCCGCACGGCATGATCGTCCACACCGGTGACTTCAAACTGGACCAGACCCCTGTCGACAACCTGCCCACTGACCTGGCGCACTTCGCGCGGCTCGGTGACGAGGGCGTGGACCTCTTGCTGGCCGACTCGACCAACGCGCACATCCCGGGCCACGTGCCCACCGAGCGCACCGTCGGTGCCACGCTGCGCTCGGAGATGCGAGGTGCCGAGGGCCTGATCGTGGTCGCCTCGTTCGCCTCGCACGTGCATCGGATTCAGCAGGTGCTCGACGCGGCCGAGGAGATCGGCCGTCGCCCGGTGTTCGTGGGCCGGTCGATGGTCAAGAACATGAAGATCGCCACGGAGATGGGCTACCTCCAGTTCGACCCGGAACGGGAGGTGGAGCTCAAGGACATCGATCGGCATGACCCGCGCTCGCTGATCATCGTGTCGACCGGATCGCAGGGCGAGCCCTACTCGGCGCTGTCGCTGATGGCGGCCGGCAGTCACCGTCGCGTTGCCGTGGGGGAGGGCGACCTGATCATCCTGGCGTCGAGCCTGATCCCGGGCAACGAACACGCCGTGTTCCGCTCGATCAACGGCCTGGCGCGGCGTGGTGCTCGCGTCGTCCACACCGGACTGGCGGACGTCCACGTGTCCGGTCACGCGATGCGCGAGGACCTGATCCTGTTCCACAACATCGTCGAACCCGAGTGGTTCATCCCGGTCCACGGCGAGTTCCGCCACATGACGGCCCACCGAGACGTCGCGCTGGCAACCGGCATCCCGCCTGAGCAGGTACTGGTCTGCAGCGACGGCGACGCGGTCGTGCTGCGTGACGGTGAAGTGACGCGCAGCGATCGCGTGCAGGCGGGCAAGGTCTACATCGACGGCCTGCTCGACGATGTGGGGCCGGCCGTGCTGCGTCACCGCACGCGCCTGTCCGAGGACGGCGTGGTCGTCGCCGTGGTGACCGTCGACAGCGAGGAGGGGGCCGTGGTCGGCGACATCATGGTGCAACAGCACGGTGTCGTCTACGAGGACGAGTCAGGCCATGTCCTGGAGGAGGCGACCGCCGCAGTGGCCGCCGAGCTGGCCTCGATGCCCGCAGAGCGCTTCCGCGACACCCAGGCCGTCGAACGCCACGTGACCCAGGCGCTCGGCCGCTACTGGCGCCACGAGATCGGTCGTCGGCCGTTCATCATGCCGATCGTGTTGGACGCCTGAGCGTCGCTCCCGGTCGAGAGCCCGCCGCGTTCGGCCAGGTGCGTCGATGGCGACGTGATGCCGCGTCTCGCTAGGGTCGTCGGCATGATGACACCTGACGCCACCCCTGACCGCCTCGACCTGCCCGACATCGGCCTGGGAACCTACGGACTTCGTGGTTCCGAGGGTGTCAGCGCCATCGTGTCCGCCATCGAGCTGGGCTACAGCCTGGTCGACACGGCCGTGAACTACGACAACGAGGAGGAGGTCGGTGAGGCCGTTCGCCGCGCCGACGTCCCACGGGACGACGTCCTGGTGTGCAGCAAGATCCCAGGCCGCCATCACGCCCACGACGACGCCATCGCGTCGACCCGTGCATCGCTTCAACGCCTGGGACTGGACCGACTCGACCTGCACCTCATCCACTGGCCCAACCCCTCTGTGGGGCTGTATCGGGAGGCGTGGCGGGCGCTGGTGGCGATGCGCGAGCAGGGCCTCGTGCGTGACATCGGCGTGTCGAACTTCACTGCCCAGCACCTGCACGAGATCATCGACGACACCGGCGTCGTGCCGCTGGTGAACCAGGTCGAACTGCACCCGTACTTCCCGCAGGCGGAACTGCGTGCCGTGCACGACGACCTCGGCATCCGGACCGAGTCGTGGTCGCCCCTGGCCAAGCGGGCGGTCTTCGACGAGGCGCCCATCCGTGCTGCTGCCCGGTCCCACGGTGTGACGCCGGGCCAGGTGGTGCTGCGCTGGCACCGGCACCTGGGCGCCCTGCCGATCCCCAAGTCCGGGTCCCCGGCGCGCCAGGCCGAGAACCTCGACCTGGACGGGTTCTCGTTGACCGACGACGAGGTTGCGGCGATCACTGCGCTCGGTCGTCCGGATGGCCGTCTGTTCGACGGTGACCCGAGGCTCCACGAGGAGCGGTGACCACGTGCATCGTTGCGCGCGTCCCCTGCGCGGTCGGGTTCACATCTTTTCGGCAGTGGCCTGCGGGATGTGTCCGCTTCCGATTTCCGCTCGTACGTGCGTTTCAGGTCAATCCGGATGAGCTGTGGGCGTGGGCGCCCGATCGCCATGCGTCGCGAGTCCCTCGACCCACAGTGGGGATGCAGGGTGAGAGTCTCGACCTCTAGTTGAGGTTGTTGGATTGTCGGTCGTCTGGGCGGTAGGGTGCGTCGGGCGTGGCTGATGTTGCTGGTGTGGCAGCCGGGGGCAAGTTCCCGGTTCCTGCGTGCAACTGCGGTCGACGCACCACATGTCACCGAGCGTCGCCCCACCGGCGACAGTGACCGGAGCAGACCAGTGGCAACCACGACCAAGCCCCGCTCGTCGCGGACGTCGTCCAGGACCTCCACGGCCCGCAAGAAGAAGTCGGCGAGCGCCAAGCGGTCCAAGTCGAGCGCATCGAAGTCGAAACGATCGAAGTCCGCACGGGCGTCGAAGAAGGCGCGCGCCCGCCGGCCCTCCAGCGCACGCAAGTCCGGCGGCGGCTCGGGTTCGGGCGGTCCTGGCATGTTCGCGACGATTCGCTCGCACATCGGCGATCGTCGGGCCGATGTCTACGGCCTTGCCCTGATCGCGGTCGGGCTCCTGTCCGGCCTGGCCGTCTACGCCAGTGCTGCGGGTCCCATCGGCGACTTCCTCGAGGCGATCTGGCGCGGGTTGTTCGGCGTGCTCGGTGCCCTGGTGCCCATCGGGCTGGCCGTGTTCGGAGGCCTGGTCGTGTTCGACCGACCCAACAAGGTCGTGTCCCGCATCGCGTTGGGCACGACGATCACGACGCTGGCCGTGCTGGGCTCGTGGCAACTGATTGCCGGTGACCCGCAACCGTCCGACGGGATCCGGCAGCTGTGGTCGGCAGGCGGCTTGCTCGGGTGGGCCACGGCCACGCCACTGGAAGCCGGGCTGTCGGTGTGGGGGGCGCAGGCGCTGCTTCTGGTGCTGGCGTTCCTGGGCGCCGTGTTGGCGGCGGGGACGACCGTGGCCAAGGTGTTCGAGCGCGTCGGTGAGTTCCTGCTCGCCGTCCCCGAGGCCGTCGGCGCCCTGACCCCAATGCCCGGCGACGAGCTCGTCGATGCGCCTTCCGGCGACGAGGTGCCCCCGGTTGCCGATGCGCCGTCCGCAGACGACACCGCTCCCGTCCAGCGGGCCACCGTTCCCGTGGGGGAGACTTCGGTCCCATCCGCCGACGAAGCCGCGACCGCGGCCCTCCCGAGGCCGCCACTGGAAGAACCGGAGCAGGTGACCGAGACCGAGGTGGTCAAGGACATGCGGGCCACGCTGGCAGCGATCGAGACCTCGCCGACCTCGACCGGTGACGATGCCGTTGGCGAGACCGATGCGGTGTCGCCCGGGGCGATCGGTGGCGGGCTCACGGCGGCTGACCGCGAGGCCGGCCGCGCACCCAGCCCTCCGGCACCGGTGCGTTCCAACGCCGCCGAGAAGGCATCTCGCAAGGCGACCAAGATCAAGCCGGTCGAGTCCTGGGCCGACTACCAGCTGCCGCCACTCGACCTGCTGGGCGAGGGTCGCTCCATGCAGGCCGAGTCCGAGCGCACCATCGAGGCCCAGACCCAGGCGTTGCAGGCGACCTTCGACCAGTTCGGGATCGACGCCACGGTGGCGCGCTGGTCGCGTGGTCCCACCGTCACCCGCTTCGAGATCGAACTCGGGCCCGGCGTCAAGGTGAACAAGGTCGGCAACATGGGCGACGACATCGCCTATGCCCTGGCTGCCCCCGACGTGCGCATCGTCGCGCCGATCCCGGGCAAGTCCGCCATCGGCGTGGAGGTCCCCAACCGCCAGCGCGACCTGATCACGCTTGGCGACATCCTTCGCTCCGACACCGCTGCCAGCGACACCCACCCGCTCTTCGTGGCGCTTGGCCAGGACATCGCCGGCAACCCGGCCATGGTCAACCTCGCCACCATGCCCCACCTGCTGGTGGCCGGTGCGACGGGATCGGGCAAGTCGGTCACCCTCAACGCCATGATCGCGTCGATCCTGATGCGGGCGCGCCCCGACGAGGTCCGCATGATCCTGATCGACCCCAAGCGGGTCGAACTCGGGGTCTACAACGGTGCCCCGCACCTGCTGTCTCCGGTCGTGACCGATCCTCGTCGTGCCACCGACGCCGTCCAGTGGTGCGTCAAGGAAATGGAGATGCGCTACGAGACCCTGGCGCGCCTGGGCTTTCGCAACATCGATGGCTACAACGAGGCGGTTGCGCGCGGTGAACTGCCCGACGAGGTGGACCCGATCACCGACGAGGTGACGATCACCCACGAGCACATGCCCTACATCCTGCTGGTCATCGACGAGTTGTCGGACCTGATGATGGTGGCTGCTCGCGACGTCGAGGACGCGATCTGTCGCATCGCGCAGATGGCCCGCGCCGTCGGCATCCACATGGTCATTGCCACGCAGCGACCGTCCGTCGACGTCATCACGGGGTTGATCAAGGCGAACATCCCGTCGCGTCTGGCACTGGCCGTGGCGTCGGGCACCGACTCTCGCACCATCCTGGACACCCAGGGTGCCGAGAAACTGGTCGGCAAGGGTGACATGCTGTTCCAGCCTGCCAGCCAGGGCAAGCCATCACGCCTGCAGGGCTGCTTCCTGACCGAGCGCGAGATCGAGCCCGTGGTCACCTACACCAAGCGCCAGCGCGAGGCCGACTACATCGACGGCGTGGTCAAGGAAGGCAAGGAGGCCGTCAAGGCCGACGTGTCCCGTGGCGACGACGACTCCGACGAGGCATTGTTGGTGCGAGCCGCCGAGCAGGTCGTCAACTCCGGGCTGGGGTCGACGTCCATGCTGCAGCGCAAGTTGCGCATCGGGTTCGCCCGCGCCGGCCGCCTCATGGACGAACTCGAGGACATGGGCGTCGTGGGTCCCAACGAGGGATCGAAGGCCCGCGACGTCCTGTGGAGTCCCGAGGAGTACGACAACGCCCTCCAACAAGGCACGTTCAATGATGTCATGTGATCGTCGAGGCTGGTTGGGATCGTCTGGATGGCGCAGGGCAGAACGAACGCAGTGAGTTCTGCAACCTGCCCGAGCCTGCGAGGGCAGGCGGCACCTTCAACAACGTCATGGAGGTGGCGGGGGATACCGGCCCCACCTGCCTGTCGAGCCGCACAACGGCGCCGCGACAAGATGTGACCTTCACCGCTCAGGCGCTGGACGCCAGTTCGCGCAGGTGCATGTCGGCGTCGCCCAACTGGGCGTCGAGCATGACCAGGCGCTTGGCGATGTGGGCGCCCGGGTACTCCCAGGTCATCCCGATGCCTCCGTGCAGTTGGATCGACTCCTCGGCGACCAGGCGCGCCACCTTGCCGACCAGGTGCTTGGCCATGGCGACATGGCGATGCGAGTCCGGGCCATCGAGGCTGCTGGCCGCCAGGATCGTGATCGATCGTGCCTGCTCCAACTCGATCGACAGGTCCACGACGCGATGCTGCAGTGCCTGGAACGTCGCCAGCGGTCGACCGAACTGCTTGCGGTCACGCAGGTAGCCCAGCGTCAGGTCGAAGAGGCGATCGGCCGCACCGACGGCTTCGGCGCACAAGGCCAGTCGCCCGGCGTCCAGCGCCGCATGGACTGCGGCACTCGCATCCTCCATGACCACGCGTCCCGGGGCGTCCTCCATCACGAGTTCCGCGGCGCCACCACCATCGATCATGGCGTAGCCCGTGACCTCCACGTCGGCCAGGTCGACCGCGACCACGGCCAGTGCCCCGTCGAGCATGGCGGTCACCAGCGCGACGTCGGCACCGGGGCCCCCGTACACCGCGCTCTTGCGGCCCGACACGGTGACGTCGTCGCCATCGCCCGTGCGAGTCGCCTTGGTGGTGATGTCGTCGACGGCCTCGAGGTCGTGGGGTTCTGCCCATGCCATCACCGCACGTCGTTCACCCGTCATCAGCGCGGCCACGTCGTCTCCCGCATCCGCGGCCACCAGCAGGCGCAGGGCGAGCAGCGTGCCCAGCAACGGTTCCGGGGCCAGTGCTCGCCCGAGTTCCTCGAACATCACCATGATGTCCAGGCCGGTCCCACCGAACCCGCCAGCCTCTTCGTCGACCAGCGCACCCAGCACGCCCATCTCGCACAGTTGCGACCACGCATCCGGCTGGTGGAAGGGGGCCTCGTAGGCGGCCACCGCACGGGTTTCCGGATCCCACGCATCGGCAAGGAAGCGTCGCAGCGTCTCGGCCAACATCTGGTGGTCTTCGTTGATCGTGAAGTCCATGGCTCAGCCTCCCATGATCTGCGGGGCGAGGATGTTGCGCTGGATCTCGTTG
>DATFMD010000324.1:0-2026 GCA_035267125.1 Nitriliruptoraceae bacterium
CTCGATGCCGACGACGAGTTGACCCACGAGCTGGTTCGTGACGCGATCCTGGCACTGGGCACGGGCATCGCGTCGGTCGTCAATCTGTTGGACATCGACATGGTGGTCATCGGTGGGGGTCTCGGGGACAAGCTCGGCGACTGGTACCACCACCGGATCGAGGCGGCGATGCGTCCGAACCTGTTCCTCCAGCCGCCCCAGGTGCGCATGGTCGGCGCGGCCATGGGCGCCGAGGGTGGGGCCGTGGGCGCCGCAGCGCTGGCCGAGGAAGTGGGTGGGCGATGACGAGTCACCTCGACCACGCCACGACCCTGGTCGACGTCCTCGAACAGGTGGTTGCGACCGGCGCCGCCCACCTGGCCGAGGCCGTCACCGTCGACGGTCGGGTCTCGACCGGCCAGATCGACGATCGCGGGCAGGTGGCCTATGACCTGGCCACTCTCGGCTCGACCGTCCGAGCCGCACGATCGCTGCTCGACCTCGCACGGCGGACTGGCGACGACGAACTCGCGACGTTGGCCCTGGTCTTCGCCGCCGACACGCATGCCGACGTCTTTGCGCGTCTGACCGGTCGGTGGGAGGAGTGGGGCGTGCACACTGACGACGTCGGGCTGGTGCGCGACGGCGTGGTGGCGGCAGTTGCCCTGGGTCGCAGCACCGAGGTCCTGGACGAGGTGGCCGACCGGGTGCTGGCCACGGGCGAGGCCGGCAACCGTCACCTCGGCGAGGAACTGGCGATGGTGCGTGATGCCTTCCGACGCTTCGCCACCGATCGCGTGATGCCGATCGCCGAACACGTGCATCGCGACGATGCCGACATTCCCGACGACATCATCGACGGTCTCGCGGAGATGGGGTGCTTCGCACTCTCGATTCCGGTCGAACACGGCGGGATGGCGGACGGGGGGCCCGATGAACTGTTGAACATGGTCGTGGTGACCGAGGAACTCTCGCGTGGCTCCCTCGGCGTGGCCGGATCATTGATCACGAGGCCCGAGATCATCGGCACGGCGATCCTCAAGGGCGGGACCCAGGACCAGAAGCAGCGGTGGCTGCCGACGATCGCGTCGGGCGAGAAGATGTGCGCCGTGGCTGTCACCGAGCCCGACTACGGCTCCGACGTTGCCAGCATGAAGGTCACGGCCACCCGCGATGGCGACGACTGGATCCTCAACGGGGTCAAGACCTGGTGCACGTTCGCCGGGCGGGCCGAGTACATGCTGGTGTTGGCGCGCACCGACGAGGACCGTGCCATGGGCCATCGCGGACTGAGCCTGTTCGTCGTCGACAAGCCGCGCTTCGCAGGTCACGAATGGTCGGTGGCCCAGGATGGCGGCGGAACGATGGAGGCTCGTGCGATTCCGACGCTCGGGTACCGGGGCATGCACAGTTTCGAGGTTGCGATCGACGGCTGGCGGGTGCCGCATGCCAACCTCATCGGTGAGGAAGATGGCCTGGGCCAGGGCTTCTACCTGCAGATGCAGGCGTTCGCGAACGCCCGCCTGCAGACTGCGGCGCGCGCCCTTGGCGTCATGCAGGCGGCACTGGAGGAAGCGGTTGCCTACGCCGGTCAGCGACACGTCTTCGGCACGGCGTTGGGCGACTACGCGTTGACGCGGGCAAAGATCGCACGGATGGCGGCCATCGTCGCGGCAACGCGCGCCTTCGCGTTCGAGGTCGCCCGGATGCTCGCGTCGGGCAACGGCCAACTGGAGGCCTCGATGGTCAAGCAGTTGGCCTGTCGCGTCGCAGAATGGGTCACGCGCGAGGCGCAGCAACTCCACGGCGGCTACGGCTATGCCGAGGAGTACACGGTGTCACGCCTGTTCGTCGACGCCCGCGTCCTGAGCATCTTCGAAGGCGCCGACGAAGTCCTCGCCCTGCGAGTCATCGCCCGCCAGCTGCTGGCCGACGCAGCCTCCTGACCTCGGCCGGCCCGGTGTACATGGAATTGTGGGCGCGCCTGACGAGCGCGCGCTAGCGGGCGATGGTGGGGTCGGACTGGTGCACGCGCATGCGCAGCGTG
>DATFMD010000325.1:0-7240 GCA_035267125.1 Nitriliruptoraceae bacterium
GGATGGCACCCCGTCGCCCCAATCAACGCCGAGTGCCACGGCGCCCGCGACGCCATGATGCCGGGGTGGGATCAACCCCAGCCGAGATCGTCGAGGCGGTCGTCGTCGATGCCGAAGTGGTGGGCGATCTCGTGCAGGACCGTGACGGCGACTTCCCGGGCGAGGTCGTCGGCCGACACTGCGCGCGCCTCCAGTGGTCCACGAAACAGACGGATCCTGTCCGGGAGCATCGCCGCTCCCCATGTCCGCTCGGTGACCGGGACACCTTCGTACAGGCCCAGCAGGACCTCGTCGGCGTAGTCGGCCGGCGGCACGTCCTCGATCGTGATCTCGATGTTGTCGAGGCGATCGCGGATGTCGGCGGGCAGCATGTCGACACCGCGGTCGACGAGTCGTGCGAAGGCCTCCAGCGACGGTGCCCGCCAGCCCGGTGAGGGTCGACGACGCGGGTCGGGCAAGCTTCGGCGGTGGCGGGCGTGGCGATCCATGCGCGCGACCCTAGGCCGTGAGGACCCCTGGTCGCCACGCCCGGCCGCCACCGATGGCTGCCACCCCTTGGCCGCCACCGATGGCTGCCACGCCCGGCCGCCACCGATGGCTGCCACCCTTGGCCGCCATCCTTGGCTGCCACGACCTGCCGACACCGTGAACCGTCGAGGTTGCGGGCGTTGGCGTCTTCGACCTGCTTCACTTCCCGCCATGGCTGCCCAACCGCTCCCCGAACATTCCGCGATGCCGTCACCGCGTCGCGCTGGTGCTGCTGCCCGTGCACGGGCACGAGGCCCCGGTCGCGATCGTGCCGTCGGCTCCATGGCTGCAAAGGTCACGCGACCGTGCCAGCGCAACGACTGCCCCGCACCTGCGCGTGCCGGCGTCGAGTTGAGCAGCACGGAGCAGGTCGCCGTGCTGGTGGACCTGCCGGCTGATCGTGATCCTCGTCGCATGGAACTGTGCTCCGACCACGCCGCCAGCATGACGGTGCCGATGGGCTGGACGCGTGACGACCAGCGAGCGCCCGACGAGGTGGACGCGCCCACGGGGCCCCCGACAGTGGCCGAGATCGCGTCGTTGTCGACCCTGGACGTGATCACCGCCGCGCTCGAGCCCACGGGCACGGGCGACCATGCCGCAGCCGTCGAGGAGCCTGCACCACTTGACGACGACGGGCCCAGTGTTGCTGCCGTGATGGCCGCCGCACTCGCAAACCCCGAGGGCGCCGAGCCACCAGACGAGCCAGCCCCCGTCGACGAGCCGACGGTCGCGGCCGAGGCCGACGTCGTCGCGCCGGAGGCTGCAGCCTCGGAGGATCCTGCCGCCGACCAGGATGCCGCCGATGACCAGGATGCCATGGCCGGCGCGCAACTGACGTTGGCGCCCGACCAGCCGCCGGCACGCAGGGCCCGCCCCGTGCCTGCCTCCCTGGATGGTGACAGCCAGGCACCGGCGCCACTCGAGGACCAGGCCTGACGCGACCGCGGCCACCCTGCCGGGATCGGCGCGCAGCGCCTGCACCGTGCGCGGGAGCGCTAGAGTCGATGCCCGGTGTCGATCGGTGCGGACGCGACCCGGCACGCCCATCATCGCGCCGATGCCGGCATCCAACTGCCCGACGGCCTGCCCGGCTGTGGCCCAGAGCCCTGCCGACCGAGCAATGATCCAGGAGACTGCAGTGGCGCACTTCGACGACCGCCTGCTCGAGGTCCTGCGATGCCCGGCCTGTCGCTCGGGCGTGGAGTACAAGGATCGTCGCAAGGTGGTGCTGTGCCGCGACTGCGGTCTGCAGTACCCGATCGAGGACGGCATCCCCGTGATGCTGGTCAGTCGCGCCAAGCCGTCGCGGCGCTGAGCCTTCCGACACGACCACGGGCCGGGCCACCACCGAGCCGAGCCGCTTCATCCCGCAGACAGGAACTGCCATGGCCACCACTCCGGACACGCAGTCGCAGGCCACCGCAGATGCGCTCAGCCACGCACTCGGCGACGGCGTCGACGTCCTGGTCACGCTGGGATCAGGGCTGTCGGGCGTGGCCGATGCGCTCGAGGACGCCGTGGAGATCCCCACGACGATCCTGCCCGGGATCCCAGCCTCGACCGTGCCGGGACACACCTCGACGCTGCGCTACGGGCGCATCGGCTCGACTCGGGTGCTGACCCAGGTCGGCCGGGTGCACCTCTACGAAGGTCACACGGGCGCCGACGTCGCCCGCATGGTCGATGCTTCCGCCCTGCTGGGCGCGCACACCTTCCTGGTCACGAATGCCGCCGGCGGCCTCGAGGAGTCCTGGACCCCCGGTGACGTCATGGTCATCGGCGACCACCTCAACCTGACTGGCACCACGTCGTTGCAGGGCGTCGTCCGTGACGGCGGTCCGGTGTTCGTCGACATGGCCGAGCCCTACGACGCCGAGTACCGCGCACTGGCCCACGAGCTGGGCGCCGAGCTGGGGCTGTCCCTGCAGGAGGGCGTCTACGCCGGCCTGCGCGGCCCGGCCTACGAGACGCCGGCCGAGGTCGCCTGGCTGCGCACCATCGGCGCGTCCGCAGTTGGCATGTCGACGGTGTTGGAGGTGATTGCGGCCAAGGCACGTGGGATGCGCGTGCTGGGGTTGTCGACGATCACCAACGTCCACGGGGCCGGTGTCGAAACGACCCACGCCGAGGTGATCGAGGTGGGCGCAGCCGTGGCCGCCGACGTGACTGCCCTCGTCGCCGCGATCCTGGACCGCTGGGCCGCCTGACCTCCCTCGCCTGGCACGCCCGTCCGAGGCCGTCCACAGGCCCGTGACGCACCGAGCCGCACTCGCTGCCCGGATGGCACGCTGACCGCATGGGCCAGGCACCACGACACGATTCGACGATCCTGCGGCCGCTGGCGTGGCTGGTCGACTTCGTGGCCCCGCCGCGCTGCGCGGTCTGTGGGCGCCGCATCGACGGCAGCGCCGGCCGTGCCTGGTGTTCATCGTGCGGCTGCGACGTGACCCCGCTGCGCCCGAGCTGTCCTCGCTGTGCCGCCCCCGCGGGACGGTCGCGTGCGCCCTGTCCACTCGATCGCACCGCCGTTGCGGCCACGGCAGCGGCACATCCGTGGACCGGGACCGTCGCCGCGACCGTGCGTGCCGGCAAGTTGGACGGCTGTCGGGGCGTGTTCGGCCTCCTGGCATCGTCGGTTGCCGGCGCCGTGCGCCGACAGGGCACGGACTGGCCTGCGATCGACCTGGTCTGCGGAGTACCAGCGGATCCTCGTCGACGACGTCGACGAGGCTTCGACCATGCCGACCTGCTGGCCGCGGCCGTGGCAGACCAGCTCGACCTGCCCCACGCCAGGGCGCTGCAGGTGCGTGGCCGAGCCCTGGACCGGGGACAACATGGTCGCGGGGATGGCGCGATGGAGGTTGATCGTGCCTGGGCGGCCACGGCGGCTGTGGTGGCCCACCGTCGAGTGACTGGGCATGCACTGCTCGTCGACGACGTCGTCACGACCGGAACGACCGTGGCGGCCGCCGCGGCCGCCCTGCGTGCCGCGGGGTGCTGGCGGGTGTCCGTCGCGGCGATCGCGCGAGCAGGGCGGCACTGACTGCGCGTGCCGGCGCACCAGCGCATCGCAGGTGCGACGGTCAAGGGGCCGGGCCGGACCTCCGGTACTGGTCCATGGGGGAACCGGAGGCGGGACCTTGGACCTCCTTTCGCAGCCGGGTTCGACAATCGGGTCGATCGGCCGCCCACCGTCGCGGTCGGGGTGTTACGGTCGATCGTGCCGGACGACCACCCGTTGGGAGCCGGCACCGCAACTCCGGGCACGACGCGACACGACGAGGACACCAGCACCTGGACGACACCGGGCAGCCGCCCGCTTCGCCACCAACCCGGAGGCGACGCCAACACGGCCGCGGTGCACCGGACTCGTCCTCGTCCCGGACACGCGGGACCCTTCGGCTCTCGGCGGGCGCACCGCGCGACGCGGTCGGCCGCACACTGGCTCGCCAACCGGTGGCCATGACGCCGAAGGAGGCACGATGCAGATCAGCGTGACGTCGAGGAACCTGGATCTCCCGGAACCGACCAAGGACGAGGCCGTGCGCAAGTTGTCACGGGTCGAGAAGGTCTACGACCGGTTCATCAACATGGAGATCACCTTCTCCGAGGACAGCAACGCTCGCGGCGACAACACCGTCACCTGCGATGTGGACCTGCATGCCAAGGGGCACTACCTGCGCGCATCCGGCACGGGGCCCGACCCGATGACGGCATGTGACCAGGCGGAGGGGCGGCTGACGCGCCAGGTTCGCAAGCTCAAGACGAAGCTGGTCGAGAAGCCTCGCCTGGCGGCCGCGGAGGGTGGCATCGGCTGATCGCCACCGCTGGTGGCCGCTGCTCCGGCACCGGGGCGCGGCCACGCACCGGGCGCTCGCCCGCCATCCCCGGGCCGCCATCCCCGGGCCGCCTGATCAGGCCGACTGACCGGGTCGACTGACCAGGTCGACGGACCAGGCCGACTGACCGGGTCGCCTGATCAGGCCGACTGACCAGGCCGATCGGACGGCTGCGTCACGCTGCCTGCACGACCACCCTGACCCCGGGGCACGCCTGCTGGATCGATTCGCTCGCACCCACGAAGGACTGCCACGCCATGCCCGCCCGTCGACTCCGCGTCCGGATCGATGGCGTGCAGGCAGAAGTCGCCGAAGTGCTCGCCAGCGGGAGGTTCGACCTCGTCTCGGAGAGGCCGGCGGACCTGCACCTGACCCCTGCTGCCGGCGACGGTTCGGGTGATGGCGATGGGGACCGACCAGCCGGGCGCCGGGGGACCGGTTCGCGATCCCGTGGGCCGGTCCCGTCCGACGCGGGTGGCCGCGGCCGTGGGTATCGCCCCGACAGGCCCGGCGGTGCACTCACGCCCCGCGAACGCCAGGTGCTGGAACGCCTGGGTCGTGGCGCCACGAACCGCCAGATCGGCCAGAGCCTGTACATCGCCGACAACACGGTCAAGAACCATGTCAGGTCGATCCTGTTGAAACTGGACTGCCGTTCCCGGACCGAGGCCGTCGTCACTGCCCACCGACTGGGCCTGCTCGAGTTGTGACCAGGACCCGGGCACGACGTGGCCCGCCGGCGGCCACGGACCGGTCGTGACGCCAGGGCCGCCGGTGGCACGGCCATTGGCTGCACGGCATACCATCACCAGACGAACACCCGGGGCCGGCGCCCGCGGGTGGCGTTGGCGTCCAGCGATGCAAAGGCACGTGTCCACATGGTGAACTGGAATCCCCTGCGGTGGGGTGAAGGCCGCAAGGCCAAGAAGATCTGGAGCGTCGTCGAGCTCGTCAATGCCCAGGCAGACGCAGTCTCGGGCCTGAGTGACCAGCAGTTGGCGGCACGAACCGACGAGTTCCGCGAGCGCATCGCCGCCGGCGAGACCCTCGATGACCTGCTGCCCGAGGCGTTCGCCACCGTTCGCGAGGCAGCCTGGCGCGTGCTGGCCCAGCGGCCCTACGACGTGCAGGTGTTTGGTGGCATCGCCCTGCACGACGGCAACATCGCCGAGATGAAGACCGGTGAGGGCAAGACCCTCACCTCGACGATGCCGGTCTACCTCAATGCCCTGGAGGGCTTCGGCGTCCACCTGGTGACGGTCAACGAATACCTCGCCAAGCGTGACGCAGCCTGGATGGGACGGGTCCACGAGTTCCTCGGCCTCGAGGTCGGCGTGGTCCATTCGGGCCAGACCAAGGTGGACAAGCGCGCCGCCTACGACGCCGACATCACCTACGGGACGACCAACGAGTTCGGGTTCGACTACCTGCGCGACAACATGGCATGGGACCTCGCCTCGCAGGTCCAGCGGGGCCACAACTTCGCCCTGCTCGACGAGGTCGACTCGATCCTCATCGACGAGGCGCGCACGCCGCTGATCATCTCGGGCCAGCCCACCCAGTCGGCCCAGTGGTACCAGGTGTTCGCCAAGCGGGTCGTGCCCCACCTCAAGCGCGGCGAGGACCTCGGCGAGGGCGAGACCACCGGCGACTACGTCGTCGACGAGGCCAAGCGCACCGTGGCCGTCACCGAAGATGGCGTCGCCAAGGTCGAGAACCTCCTCAACATCGACAACCTGTTCGAGTCCGTCAACACCCCGCTGATCCACCACCTCAACAACGCCGTCAAGTCGCGTGAACTGTTCAAGCGCGATCGCGAGTACATCGTGGTCGACGGCGAGGTCAAGATCGTCGACGAACAGACCGGTCGCGTGCTCGAGGGGCGGCGCTACTCCGAGGGGCTGCACCAGTCGATCGAGGCCAAGGAGGGCGTACGGGTCAAGGAGGAGAACCAGACCCTGGCGACCGTGACGCTGCAGAACTACTACCGCCAGTACCACAAGCTGGCAGGCATGACGGGTACGGCCAAGACCGAGGAGGTCGAGTTCCTCGAGATCTACGAACTCGGCGTCGTCGAGACCGACACCAACAAGCCGGTCGTCCGTGACGACCACGCCGACCAGATCTACAAGACCGAGATGGCCAAGTTCAACGCCGTCGTCGAGGACATCGCCCAGCGCGTCGAACGCGGTCAGCCGGTGCTGGTGGGCACCACGTCGGTCGAGAAGTCCGAACTCCTGTCGGGATTGCTGAAGCAACGTGGCGTGCCGCACAACGTGCTCAATGCCAAGCAGCACGCCCGTGAGGCCCACATCGTGGCCCAGGCGGGGCGCAGCAGTGCGGTCACCGTCGCCACCAACATGGCGGGTCGCGGTACCGACATCCTGCTGGGTGGCAACCCCGAGGAGATGGCCAAGGACGTGGCGGCACGCCTGGGCGAGGAGGCCACCGACGAGGAGCGCCGCGACGCCTACACCCGGGCGCTGGCCGAGTTCGAGGCACAGACCAAGGCCGAGAAGGACGAGGTCATCGCGGCAGGCGGCCTGTACGTCATCGGCACCGAGCGCCACGACTCCCGCCGCATCGACAACCAGTTGCGCGGTCGCTCCGGCCGCCAGGGTGACCCCGGCGCGTCCCGGTTCTACCTGTCGCTCGGCGACGACCTCATGCGCCTGTTCAACGCCAGCGCGGTCGACTCGATCATGACCCGGCTCAACGTGCCCGACGACATGCCGATCGAGGCCAAGATGGTGACGCGGGCCATCAGCAACGCCCAGCGCCAGGTCGAGTCGCGCAACTTCGACATCCGCAAGAACGTGCTGAAGTACGACGACGTCCTCAACGACCAGCGCAAGGTCGTCTACGGCTCG
>DATFMD010000326.1:0-7207 GCA_035267125.1 Nitriliruptoraceae bacterium
GGCAGGCCCCGGCGCCCAGGGGTTGGTGTTGATTGTCTGTGACCCCGGCATTCCCGTGGCGTCTTGGCCTGCCCCACACGCTGCCGCCAAGGAACCGTTGTCGAAGGTGTTCGTCGAGTCCACGATGCCGGTTGACTGGAAGCCCTCCGGAGTGGTGTAGTTGGCCGTAGCGGCGGCGGACGTGATGTTGTCCCAGTCGACTCCCCCATTGGCGGCCTTGTTGCCATCGATCTCGAACTGCGTCGTGATCGTGCCTACCCCGTACGGCACAGGCACGGCTTCGGCAGCCATGGAAAAGGCAACAGCAGGGGCAACCAGCCCCACCAGCAACGCCAGCCACAGAATCAAGTGACGGCGGGCCGGAGTGGTGGCGTCGACTGTGCTCATGGTGGTGCCCCTCTGGCCGGTGACGGCCGCGTGCTCGTGTCCCTTCGACCGCGACTGGTGCGCCACGGTCGACATGGATGTGCGGTTGGCCATTGGCCCCCCGCACAACTGTCCGAAAGTCAGTACGAAACCCTAGCCGTTCTCGTCGGCGCCGCAACCGCCTCTCAGCAGCGGATCCTCCGGATTGAGGCGCAAAAGCATGACGAGGACGCGACCTCTCCACCCGAGAGGCTCCCGACAAACAGGACCGCCGACCCACGTGGGGTCGGCGGTCCTGTGCGTTCAGCGCACGCTTGTCAGCGCTTGCGGCCTGCGGGGGTGTTCATGCGGCCCAGCGCGAACAGGGCAGCACCCAGTGCGAGCAGCAGGGTGGCAAGGGTCGCCAACCACGGCAGCTCGATGCCTGTCCGCGGCAGCGGCGGAGGCGGCGGGGGTGGCGGCGGAGGCGGCGGCAACGTGTTCGTGATCTCGCACGACACGGCGTCACCCGCCATCACCGTGAAGCCGGCCACGGGGTCGGCTGCCTCGGTGGTCTCGTCGAGGTGGGTCACGGAGCAGGCAAGGTCGCCCTGCTCCCAGGTCCCACCGGGGTCGACCTCGGACAGGGTCCAGGTCGTGCCCGCAACGATGTCCTCGACGGTGACGCTGCCGCTGCCGTCGGTCGTGGAGACGTCCAGCATCACCGCGTCGCCGCCATCGGGTGTCAGCAGGAAGGTGAAGTCACCGTCACCACCGACCGTGGACTTGACGATCTCCAACGAGCCCGGCATGGCCGTGTTCGTGATCGTGCAGGTCACCTCTGGCGCCTGCTCGTCCACGTCCAACGGTGCCACGAAGGTCACCGTGGTCGGGTCGTCGTCGCTGTCCTCGACGCCCTCGCACACCAGGTCGCCGGCCGTCCAGCCGTCGACCGTGGTCTCCGAGATGGTGTAGGTCGTGCCCGGGACGAGGTTGTCCCAGCCGACGACCGCGTCGCCCTCGCCAGTGCCCGACGCCGTCATGGTGGCGTCCTCACCGTCGGTGGCCGGGTCGATCGTGAAGTCGAACGACCAATCCATCGAGTCATCGATGCCGGCGACCGTCTTGGTCACCTCGACCTGCGAGGGCCGTGCGGTGTTGGTGATCGAGCAGATGACCTCGACCCCCTCACCACCCAGCGGTGCAACGAACGTCACGGACGCATCGTCCATGCCGTCGGTGTCCTCGACACCCTCGCACACCAGCGTCGGCGTCTCGAAGCCGTCCTGCGTGGTCTCCGAGATCGTGTAGGTCTCGCCCGGGACCAGGTCGGTCCAACCGACCGTCGCGTCACTGTTGCCAGTGCCCGCAGCGGCCTGCGTCGCCTCCTGCCCATCGGGCGTCGGCGAGATCATGAAGTCGAACGACCAGTCCCAGTCGTCGGCAACACCCTCGACCGTCTTGGTCACCTCGACCTCGGACGGGATGGCCGTGTTGGTGATGTCACACGTGATCTCGACACCCTCACCACCCAACGGCGCCATGAAGGTCACCGCCTCACCGTTGCTGTTGCCGAACGGTTCGCCATTGAACTCGCACGCCCATGGACCGGCCGTGTAGCCGTCGACCGTCGTCTCGGTGATGGTGTAGATCTGGCCCGGCACGAGGTCGGTCCAGCCGACGGTGGCGTCACCGTTGCCGGTGCCGTCCGCGGCCTGTGTGGCGTCCTGCCCGACAGGCGTCGGCGCGATCGTGAAGTCGAACGACCAGTCGAAGTCGTCTGCAACACCTTCGACCGTCTTGGTCACCTCGACCTCGGACGGGATCGCCACGTTGGTGATCGAGCAGATGACCTCGACACCCTCACCCCCGAGCGGTGCCACGAACGTCACGGACGCGTCGTCCATGCCGTCGGTGTCCTCGACACCCTCGCACACAAGTGTGGGAGCCTCGAACCCAGCCTGGGTCGTCTCAGAGATCGTGTAGGACTCACCCGGCACCAGGTCGGTCCACGTCACCGTGTCCGAACCCTCGCCCATGCCAGACGCCATCTGCGAACCAGCCGGCACCGCGTCCGGGCTGATCGTGAACTCGAAGTCCCACGCGAAGCCGTCAGCGACGCCCTCGACCGTCTTGGTCACGTCCACCTCGGACGGGACCGCGGTGTTGGTGATCCCGCACACGATCTCGGGAGCCTCTTCGTCAATGTCCAGCGGTGCCTCGAAGGTCACCGAGGCGCCGTCTGTCTCGCCGAAGGGCTCCCCCGCGAACTCGCAGGTCAGGTCACCGGCGTCGTAGCCGTCGACCGTGGTCTCGGTGATCGTGTAGGTCTCGCCGGGGATCAATCCGTCCCAGCTGACCATCGCCGTGTCCTCGCCTGAGCCAGTGGCGGACTGTGGTGACGTCTCGCCATCGGGCACGGGCGTGATGGCGAAGTCGAACGACCAGTCGAAGTCGTCGGCGACACCCATGACCTCCTTGACCACGTTGACCTGCGACGGACGTGCCACGTTCTCGATGTCGCACTCCACCTCGTCACCCGGCAGGATCGTGTACGGCAGCGCCGCATCCTCACTGCTGCCATCGGCATGGGTGACAGTGCAGGTCAGGTCGCCGGCGTCGTAGCCGTCCGGCACGTTGATCTCCTCGAGCGTGTAGCCCACGCCCGGCACGAGGTCCATGAACGTGGCCTCGGGGTTGTCACTGTCGACCTGCACCTCGACCGGGTCGGACCCGTCGTCAGGGGTCAGGACGAAGGTGAACGGACCCCACGCGAAGCCGTCGGCCACGCCGGACACGATCTTGAGGACCGCGATCTCGCCGACCTGGGCCTCGTTGAGGAGGGAGCAGTTGACCTCGACCCCTTCACCGCCGACCGGTGCGACGAACGTCACGCTGGCGTCGGTGTCGTCGCCATCGGTGTCCTCGACGTCACAGATGAGTGCCTGCGCGTCGTAGCCCGGCTGCTCGATCTCGCTGATCGTGTAGCTCTCACCCGGGACGAGGTCGCCCCAGCCAACGGTCTCGGACGTGTTGCCTGTCCCGGCTGCGCTCTTGGGCGAGGTCTCGCCGTCGGGGACAGGCGCGATCTCGAAGTCGAACGACCAGTCGAAGTCGTCGGCAACCCCAGAGACGGTCTTGGTGATCTCGACCTCCGAGGACAGGGCCGCATTCGTGACCTGGCACAACACCTCGTACTGGACCTGGTCGTCACCCAGCGGTGCCACGAAGGTGACCGAAGCCGGATCGGCGTCCAGGTCCTCGAGACCCTGGCACGTCAGCTCGCCGTCGAGTTCGAACCCCGCAACTGGCTCCTCCGCAATGGTGTAGGTCTCGCCAGGGACGAGATCGCCCCACTCGACGAAGTCCGAACCCTCACCGGTGCCGGACGCGGCCTTCGGCGATGTCTCGCCGTCCGGCGTCGGCGCGATCGTGAAGTTGAACGACCAGTCGAAGTCGTCGGCCACACCCTCGACCGTCTTGGCCACGAACACCGATGACGGAATCGCCGTGTTGGTGGTCTGGCACAGCACCTCGTAGGGCTCTGCGTCATCTCCGAACGGGGCCACGAACTCGACCACGCGTGGATCCGGGTCGGCATCGTCCAGACCCTGGCAGAACAGCTCCTCACCGACCTCGTACCCATCGACGGTGGCCTCGGTGATCGTGTAGGTCTGACCTGGCGTCAGGCCGGCCCACTCCACGGAGTCGGACCCGTCACCGCTCCCCGACGCCGCCTTGGTCGCATCCGCCTCGCCGTCCGGCAACGGCGCGATCGTGAAGTCGAACGACCACGCGAAGCCGTCGGCCACACCCTCGACCGTCTTGGCCACGAACACCGACGACGGAATCGCCGTGTTGGTGATCGCGCAGGAGAAGTCCACGCCCTCACCGCCGCCCAGCGGGGCGATGAAGGTGACGCTGGCGTCGTCAGGGTTGCCGTCGGTGTCCTCGACGCCGACGCATGACAGCGCACCGGCCACGAATCCGTCCTCGGTCGTCTCCGAGATCGTGTACTCCTGGCCCGGAACCAAGTCGGTCCACTCGACCGAATCGGAACCCTCACCGGTGCCCGACGCGGCCTGGGTGGCGTCCTGGCCATCCAGTGCCGGGCTGATCGTGAAGTCGAACGACCAGTCGAGGGTGTCCGCGACACCCTCGACTGTCTTGGTGATCTCGACCGTCGACGGGATTGCCGTGTTGGTGATCTCGCACACGATCTCGATGGTGCCGCTGTCGCCGTCACCCTCTGGTGCGATGAACGTGATCGATTCGTCCTCGGTCTCGTCGGCATCGGAGACGCCGTCGCAGGTCAGCACCCCCGGCGTGAACCCGTCGGGCCACGACGTCTCGGTGAGGGTGTACTCCTCCCCGGGGACGATTTCGTTGAACGTCTCGGTGGGGTTGTTCGAGTCGAGCTCGAAGGTCTCGGTCCCGTCGGGGCCGGTCAGTTCGAACTCGAACGGACCCCACGCGGTGCCGGGGGCCAGGCCCACGACCATCTTCTCGACCTCGAGGTCCGCGCAGGTGTTCGGGATGTCGAACAGCGTGGCGGCGTAGTCCTTCATCGCCGAGTTGATCTGGTCCGACTGGCGCGACCGGATGTTGAGCTGGGCGAAGTCGTTGGCCGGCGGGCAGCCGGGCGCGACGTCGAGCAGCCCGGTGATGTTCAGGCCGATCTCGACGAACTGCCTTCCATCGCTGGCGGCCGTGACGAACGTGCTGGAATCGATGTCGGCAGAGGCGTCCACCCACGTGCTGCCGTTCCACTCGTCGACCTGCTCGAGCAGGAGTTGGTTGTTGGCGCCCTCGGTGAAGTTGAAGCGCAGGTCCCCGACGGAGCGGTTCGGCACGCTCGCGCCGGATTCCGCGATGACGTTCGGCAACTGGTTGAGCTCGACGGTGTAGCCGATGCTGCCGGTGACCGTCCCGCGGGTGAACCCGAGATAGCCCCAGAGCTCACCGTCGATCGTGGTGCCCCAGGCATACACCTGGTCGATGTCGGCCTGGCCGGACGCGGTCGCGTTCGAGGCCCCCCAGGTCAGCGGATCATCGTTCTCCTTGGCGCCGTTGCCATACTGGCTGGAGTCGTCGAGGCCGTCGATGAAGACCGGCTGGTCGCCGACCACGGCACTGTCCCAGTCGATGTTGCCATCCACGCCACAGTTGCCGTCGATCTCGAAGCCGGCCGCGAGTCCGCCACCCTCCCCACCGGTCAGGGGGCAGTTCGCCTCGGGGGTCAGGGTCAGCAGCGACGCGACGACCTCCGCAGCAGCCTCCTCAGCAGCAGCCTCCTCAGCAGCGGCCACCTCGGCAGCGGCCTCCTCAGCAGCGGCCTCCTCCGCGGCAGCCTTCTCCGCGGCAGCCTGCTCCGCAGCAGCCTCCTCAGCAGCAGCCTGCTCAGCCGCAGCCTCCTCCGCGGCAGCCTGCTCAGCCGCAGCCTCCTCCGCGGCAGCCTCCTCCGCCGCAGCCTCCTCAGCCGCAGCCTCCTCGGCGGCGGCCTCCTCGGAGTCTTCGACCACGGCCGTCTCTTCGGCGCCCTCCTCGGCCTGCGCGGCCATCGAGAAGGCCAGCGCTGGTGTCACCACCACCATCAGGAGCACCACCCACAACAGGATGACGCGCTTGGAGCCGGAAACGATCGTTGACTGGGACATGAGTCCCCCCTTGGGTCAGATGTGTCGACGCGAGTGTCCCCCTGGCGGCTTCCGCACAAACATCGCGCGTTCGCACTCTAGCACGCGGAGGTCGAGGCACAAGCGGGATCCGATCCCCTTGCATGAGCACGCTCTCATGGAAACGGTGTCCTGCGGTCGCGTCTTGCGGCCGCGCCGAGCCGGGCGACGGCAGGATCCCTCGCCGGCGGTCCGGCATGCTGGACGGGTGTCCTGCGTGCCGGACAAGGTGCTACGTTGCGTGCACAACCCACCACCGGTCGTGACGAGGTCCCCGGATGCCCACCAACGAGGTGCCTGCCGTGGCGCGAGCCCTGCGCCTGATGGAGACCCTGGCAGCCGCGCCGCACGGACTGGCGGCCGGCGAACTGGAACAAGTCGACGACGGCTCGCGATCAGGCATGTACGCCCTGCTGTCGACGCTGCGCAGTCGCGAATGGCTCGTGCAGGACGACCAGGGCCGCTACCTGGTCGGACCGGCCATCCGGCGCCTGGTCCCGGATGCCGACGACGACGAAGCCACCGCCGTCGACGCGTTCCACGCCGTGGTCGACGGCGACGACCAGGACGAAACGGTGATCCTGGCAGTGCCCGACGTCGACGGCCCACGCGTCGTGGCACGCGTGCTGGCCGATCGTGTCGTCCACGCCTCGTTCCGCGTCGGGGACCACCTCGCTCCCACGTCTGCACCTGCCATGGTGCTCGATGCCGAACTCGACCCGACGTTGGACGAGGTCCGGGCCGCAGGGCTGGCCGTGGCCAGCGACGACGACGTGGTCGAGGTGGCGGCCCCCGTCTGTCGTGACGATCACCATCCGGATGCCGTCGTGGGCATCGCGATTCCCCGTCAACGCGCCACACCCGCGGTCCTGGAGGCCACCCGCCACCATGCCAGGGCAGTGGCTGCCGACATGTCCCGACGACTGGGTGCGTCGACGTGGCGACCGTGGGGCGCCGAGACGACGCCCATCGGTGCCGCTCGCGAGTTGCGCGGCAGCGAGGTGCACGACCTGATGACGGGCCGACTGGGCGCACAACTGGCCTGCCTGACCGACAGCGGGACGCCCCACGTGGTGCCGCTGTGGTTCGAGTACGACGGCGACCACGTCTGGTTGGCGGCCTCGCCCGGGTCATCCTGGGCGCGCTACGTGGCCGACGGCGCACCGGTGTCACTCACGATCGAGGAA
>DATFMD010000327.1:0-16469 GCA_035267125.1 Nitriliruptoraceae bacterium
ACTCCCGGACACGCCCTCGGGCTGAGCAGACGGCCATGGGTGGTCTCCGGCTAGGGTCGAGCCCCTGATCGGGCTGAACACTGGACGTTGACATGGCGACGATGACGGCGGCCGTGCTGACGGGGCACGGCGGTCCGTCCATGCTCCAGGTCCGCCACGACGTGCCCACCCCGGTCCCGGATCCCGGTCAGGTGCGGGTCCGCGTCACCGCTGCCTCGGTGAACAACACCGACCTGTGGACTCGCGAGGGCGCCTACGGCACGGCCCAGGACCCGGAGGCGATCGCGGGGTGGCGAGGCGTGCCGTTGTCGTTCCCTCGCATCCAGGGGGCCGACGTCGTGGGCACGGTCGACGCGGCCGGCGACGGCGTGGCCCGTGGGATGGTCGGGACCCGCGTGCTGTTGGATCCGGCTCGGGTGGACGGCGACGGCGATGAGCCGGAGTTCGTCGGCCTGATGGGCTCGGAGTTCGACGGCGGGTTCGCGACCCACGTGGTCGTGGACGTCGAGCACGCCCACGACCTGTCCGCGTCGCCGCTGTCTGACGTTGAACTGGCCTGCCTGCCGATCGCCTACGGCACCGCCATGGGCATGCTGGACCGTGCCCAGATCACCGCCGGCGAGACGTTGCTGGTCACTGGCGCATCCGGCGGCGTCGGGCTCGCAGTGGTCCAACTGGCGGTCGCGCGCGGCGTCCGGGTGGTGGCGCTCACGAGTGCCTCGGGGCGTGAGCTCGTGGCAGCCTCGGGCGCGACGGCGGCCATCGATCGGCATTCCGACGATGTGGCCGGCGAGATCGCACAGGCCGCTGAAGGAGAGCTCGACGTGGTGGCCGACGTGGTCGGAGGGTGGGCGTTCGGTGCGTTGCTGGACCTGCTGGGTACCGGCGGACGGTGGGTCGTGTCGGGGGCGATCGCCGGACCGGTCGTGGACCTGGACCTGCGGCGGTTGTACCTGCGCCGGCGGCGCCTGATCGGGTCGACCATGCACACCCCGACGCAGTTCCGGCGTCTGGTCCAGGTGGCGCGCGCCGGTGACGTTGCACCGCACGTGGACGACACGTTCCCACTGGCACAGATCCACGCCGCCCAGGAGGCATTCGCCGCTCCCGGTCGACAGGGCAAGATCGTCATCGTCCCCTGACCGCCGTCGAGGTCGGCGACGTGCCGGGGCGGCCACGGTCCCGGCTTGGGTCCGCCAGACCGAGACCGACGGACGCGCCGCAGTGGCGTCAACGGCCCAACGCAGCGGAGGACGTCGTCGGAACCAGTCAGGCGGCAGGGTGCGGGAGGATCGACCGGGCGGTGGTGGCGATGACTCTGCCGACGTCGTCGGCCATGCCGTCAGGTGGGAACCGGTAACTGGGGCCGTGCGCATGGATCGTTCCCAGGACCTGTCCGTTGGCGCCCAGGACACACGCGGCCACGGAGGCGATGCCGTCGGCGAACTCGTCCACGACCACCGAGTAGCCGTCGCGACGGATCGCGACCAGGCGGGCGCGGATCTGGTCGGGGTCGACCACGGTCGTCGCCGTGTGGCGTTCCAGCGGTCGGGCCAGGTAGGCGTCCACTCGTTCCTGGTCCCAGCGGGCCATCATCGCCAGCCCGGGCGACCCGATGTGCATGGGGTTGACCAGGTCAGTCCAGTCGCGCACCTGCACCGGCGTCGGGCTGTCGACCTGCAGCACGTAGCGCACGGCATCGCCGTCCGGGACGGCCAGGCCCGTCGCCTCGCCCAGCTGTTCCGCCAGTCGGCGCAGGTGGGGCAGCACGAGCGTGCGCAGCCGTGCCCACGACTGCTCCCGTCCGACCAGGGCTGACAGGCGCGGCCCGATCCCGTAGTCACCGCCGTCACGCTCCACTGCCTTGAGGGACTCGAGCGTGCCGAGCAGGCGGGCAACCGTCGACTTGGGCAGGTCCACCTGTGCGGTGATGTCGGCCAGGCTGGACGAACCGGCTGCGACCAGGTCGAGGATCGCGAACGCACGGTCGACCGACTGCACGGTCGACGGGGAGGCCGGGTCGGTGGTGTTGCGCGGCATCATGCGGCCTGTCTGTCGCGGTGGGCGACGGCGGGGGCTCGTGGTCGGTGCGCGGGCCGGCACCTCGTTCACACGTCGGAGTCGGGGAACTCGCCCTTGCGGCGGGTGATCCACTCGTCCAGTTCGGCTGCCACCGCATCGTCGAGCGCCGGTGCCTCGTGGCTGGCGAGCAGCCCGGCCACCCGAGTTGCCGCTCGCTCGTCGGACCGCAACGCGCCGTCCACCTCCCACTGTTCGAAGCTGGCATGGTCCGCGAACTGCGAGACCCAGAAGGCGGACTCGAAGTTGGCCAGCGTGTGCTCGTGTCCCAGCCAGTGCTCGCCGGGAGTGTGCGACCGCATCGCGTCCAGCGCCATGCCGTTGTCGCTCGTGTCCACCCCGCCGATGTAGGCCGGCGCCATCGAGCACTGGTCGGCGTCGAGCAGGAACTTCTCGTAGGACATGACCAGCCCGCCCTCGAGCCAGCCGGCCGCGTGGAGGACGAAGTTGACCCCGGCCTGCATCGTCGCCAGGAAACTGATGGCCGACTCGTAGGCCGCCTGGTAGTCGATCGTCTTGGACGAGGTGAAGTTGCCTCCGGATCGGAACGGCACGCCCAGTCGCCGTGCCAGGGCCGCGATCAGGAACAGCACCATCTGCGGCTCCGGGGTGCCGAACGTCGGGGCCCCGGTCTGCATCGACATCGACGGGGCGAACGAGCCGAACACGACGGGGGCGCCCGGGCGGACCAATTGGGTGAAGGCCATGCCCGCCAACGCCTCCGCCAGTGTCTGGGTGGCGGTGGCGGCCACGGTCACCGGTGACATCGCGCCTGCCACGATGAACGGCGTGATGATCGTGGCCTGGTTGGATCCGGCGTACACCCGTGCCGAGCCGAGCATGGCGCGGTCCCACGACATCGGCGAGTTCGCGTTGCACAGCGACAGCAACACCGTGTCGCGCTCCATCCGTTCACGGCCGAACACGATGGCGGCCATGTCGACGGTGTCCCGGGCCCGTTCGGGCGCCGTCACCGAGCCCATGAACGGCTTGTCCGACAGCGTCATGTGGGCCGCGATCATGTCCATGTGGCGCTTGTTGACCGGGAGGTCCACGGGTTCGCACACCGTGCCACCCGAGTGGTGCAGGCCCGGGGCCAGGTAGGCCAGCTTGACGAAGTTTCGGAAGTCCTCGATCGTCGCGTAGCGCCGTCCGCCCGCCTGGTCGCGCACGAATGGTGGGCCGTACGCCGGCGCGAGCACCATGTGCGGGTCGCCGATCACGACGCTGCGCTCCGGGTTGCGCGCGTGCTGGGTGAACGACGACGGGGCGTGCTCGGTCACCAACTTCCGGCACATGCCGTCGGGGAAGCGCACCCGCGTGCCGTCGACCTCGGCGCCGCCCTCGGCGAAGATGGCCACCGCCTCGGGGTCGTCATGGACCTCGATTCCCACTTCCGCGAGCAACAGGTCGGCGTGGTGCTCGATGCGTTCCAGTCCCTCGGTGGAGAGCACCTCGACCGGATCGATCGAACGAGTGAGGTAGGGCACCGAGTCGATCGCCCGAGCCGTGCGTGCGGCCTGGCGGGCGGCGCGACCACCACCTCGCCGGCCGCCGCCTCGTCGTCCGCTGCGGGCGGTGGGAGCGTCTGGGTCACTGGTGGGCGGCATGCGGAGCCTCCTGGTCGTGGGGGGCGGTCGGGGTGTCGGTGGCCGGGCGCCGCGCCCGGTCGCCACGGTTCCGGCGTCGTGCACGACCCGAAGCAGTGCGCTGCGGGCCGGTCGCGGTCGTGGCCGGCAGGTCCACGGCGGCGGCGAGGTGGGGTGTCGGGCTGGTGCCGTGCGGCAGCGCCATCGCGGCGACGAAGTGCTCCTGGAACGCGGCTTCGGTGGCCGTTTCGACCTTCTCGATCCGGCCCGTCACGGTGGCGACCTCGCGGCGGGCGCGGCGCGACAGCAGGGCCATGACTGCGCCGTTGCCGGCGGCGTTGCCGACCGAGGTCACGTGTTCGACGGCGCAGTCGGGCACCAGGCCGAGCAGCAGGGCATGGGTGGGATCGATGTGGCTGCCGAACGCGCCCGCCAGGTGGACTCGTTCGACCTGGTCGACCCCCAGGCGGTCCATCAGCAGCCGGCAACCGGCGTGGAGCGCGGCCTTGGCCAACTGGATCGCGCGCACGTCCTGCTGGGTGACCTCGATGACGGGATCATCGTGCAGACGATAGGCCAGCGTGCGGCCGTGGTCGACGATGCGCGGGGACGTCCCCGCACCGGTCGGGTCGACGATGGTGCCGTCCGCGGCGATGACGCCTGCCAGGAACAGCTGGCCCAGGACCTCGATGATGCCGGACCCACAGATCCCGGTGATGCCGGTCGTGGCGATGGCCTCCGCGAAGCCGTCCTGGTTCGACCACAGATCGCTGCCGATGACACGCAGCCGGGGTTCGAGGGTGTCGCGGTCGACGCGCACGCGTTCGATCGCGCCGGGGGCGGCCCGCTGTCCCGACGAGACCTGGGCGCCCTCGAAGGCCGGTCCGGTCGGCGACGAGGCGGCCAGCAGGCGATGGCGGTTGCCCAGCACGATCTCGGCGTTGGTGCCCACGTCCACCAGCAGGGTCACCTCGTTGGCACGATGCGGCCCGTCGGCCAACACCATCGCGGCGGCGTCTGCCCCGACGTGGCCTGCGATGCATGGCGGTGCGTGGACCCGCGCAGCCGGGTGCAGGACGGCCAGCCCGACCTCGCGCGCCGGCCAGTCCAGTGCCCGGGTGGTCGTCAACGCGAACGGGGCGGTCCCCAGTGGACGCGGGTCGAGACCGAAGAACAGGTGGTGCATGATCGGGTTGCCGACGACGACCACCTCGAGCACGTCCCCGACGCTCACGTCGGCCTGGTCGCACAGCTGCTCGGCCAGTTCGGCCAGCGCCTGGCGCACGGCCCCGGTCAGGCGCTCCTGGCCGTCGTCGTGCATCATCACGTGGCTGACACGGCTCATCAGGTCCTCGCCCCAGGCCATCTGGGGGTTCATGCGGCCGCCGGACGCCAGCACTTGTCCGCTGGCCAACTCGCACAGGTGGCCCGCGATGGTGGTCGAGCCGATGTCGACGGCCAGGCCGAACAGCCGGTCCACGAAGCCCGGCCACACGGCCACGATCACCTCACCGTCGCGGATCGCCACCGTCACGGCGTGGTCGCCAGCGGCCAGGGCGGGTTGCAGGGCCGCCAGCGCTGCCGGGGCCACCGCCAGGTCCGCCAAGTCCCACTCCCGGGCCAGGGCTTCCTCGAGGCGTTCCAGGTCACCGCGCTGGTCGTCCAGCGTCGGCACGGCCACCTCCACGTGGTGGGCGCGCACGACCGGGTCGAGGTCGATCGTGACGTTGCCCACGGCCTTGCGCACCACCTGGCGATGGACCTGGCTGGCGGCGGGCACATCGATCACGACGTCGTCGACGACGGTCGCGATGCAACCCAGTCGATGGTCGTCCGCCAGGGGCCGGGCACCGTCGAAGTCGCGTTCGGTCGGGCCGGGTGGGGCCAGCCGGTCGGGATTGGCATCCGTGCCCGGGCGAGCCCCCACGGTCACCTGGCAGTGGCCGCAGATCGCTCGGCCGCCGCAGACCGAGTCCAGGTCCACGCCCAGCCCGCGCGCCGCGTCCAGCACCGTGGTGCCGCGTGCGACTTGGCCGCGACGACCAGACGGCGTGAAGGTCACGGCGACGGCGTCGGAGCTTCCCGGTGTCATCGTCATTCCGGTTCAGCCGCGCCGGCGGCGGCCACCGCGGCGGCCCCGACCCTCGCCCTCGGCGGCGGGCGCCCGGTGGACCTGGATCCAGTTTGCGCAGTTGGCGTCGTTGCCCGTCAGGACGTCGCCGGCCATGATCGCGGTGCGCACCTCGTGCTCCAGCGGGTTGGTGATTGCCGAACTCAGGCCGTTGGCCATCGCCATGGACAGGAACGCGGCGCTGATGCCCGGACGGTTCGGCAGGCCGAACGAGACGTTGGAGGCGCCGCAGGTCGTGTTGACCCGGAGCTCGTCGCGCAGTCGCCGGACCAGGTGGAAGACCTGCTGTCCGGCCGTGCCCATGGCACCGATGGGCATCACCAACGGGTCCACGACCACGTCCGCGGCCGGGATGCCGTGGTCCGCCGCGCGGTTGACGATCGTGCGTGCGACCTCGAAGCGCACGTCGGGGTCCTCGGAGATGCCCGTCTCGTCGTTGGTGATCGCGATCACGGCTGCGCCGTGGCGTGCCACCAGCGGCAGGACCTGCTCGAGGCGTTCCTCCTCACCGGTCACGGAGTTCACCAGCGCCTTGCCCTCGTAGGCCTCCAGCCCCGCCTCCAGGGCCGCAACGATGGACGAGTCGATCGACAGTGGCACGTCGACCAACGACTGCACCAGCTTGATGGTCTGGGCGAGGATGGCGGGTTCGTCGGCCAGCGGGATGCCGGCGTTGACGTCCAGCATGTGGGCACCGGCGGCGACCTGGGCAACCGCGTCGGCCTCGACCCGCGAGAAGTCGCCGGCCTGCATCTCGGCCGCCAGCAGCTTGCGGCCCGTCGGGTTGATGCGTTCGCCGATGATCGTGAACGGGCGGTCGAAGCTGATGACGACCTCGCGGGTGGGCGAGCTGATGACGGTGTCGGTCACGAGGGGTTCCTTGCGGCTGCGGGGTCGGGGTGGGGTGGGCCGTCGGGGACGTCGGGTGGGCCGTCGGGGACGTCGGCCACCCCGTCGGCCGGTGCGACGCCGCCGCACCGCACCAGGGCCTGCAGGCGCGGCTGGGGGTGTGCGGCGACCAGGCGGTCGACCTCCGCGGCCACTGCGGCCTGCAGGTCGTCGCCGCACGGGCGGCTGCGCCGGTCCCAGTGCTCCAGGTAGTCGTCGCCACCGGCCAGGCCCGCGTGCATTGCGGCTGCGTCGGCGGCGGCAGTGAAGCGACGTCCCAGTTCGGTGCGCACCGTCCCCTCGGGGCCATCGGCAACGACCTGGACCGGGATGTCGCGCCACCAGATCGTGGTCAGGCGCGGGCCGCGGTCGTGGCGACTGCTGCGGCGACGGCCGCTCACGAGGCGCCCACCCCGGCCGCCACGGCAGGGCCGAGGTCGCCCGTCCCCACGTGCACGTGCTCGAGTCGCAGCCCGAGGCGGTCGGCTGCCTCGCGGGCACGCGCGTGCAGTTCGGGGGTGGGGAACTGACTGATCCAGCACAGCCGGGTGTAGTTGCCGAACCAGTCGTCGAGCAGTTCGGGGTGTCGGTCCAACGCGAGGCCGCGCCACACCAGCCGGTCGAACTGTCGCAGCAGGTAGTCGGTCAGGTAGAACGTGCCCGGCTCGGCGTCGTGCAGCGTGGCGAACAGGTCGCTGCCCGCCAGGAACTCGTAGCAGTGGGCACCCGGCAGCCGGGTGGCCCCGTGGCGGGCGACGACCTCGTCGAGGCGACCGGCTGTGCCGCAGTCGGCATAGCCGACGAGCACCTGGTCGACCTCGTCGCCGGCCGCGAGGATGCGCTCCTCGACGGCGTCCGGGATGCGAGCGGGGGTCATGTGCAGGTCGGCGGACAGGTACTCGACCCGGATGCCGCCATGGCCGCGGCCGGCACCGAGCAGGCCGTTGGCGGCCAGCACGGCCTGCAGTTCGCGACCGAGCGCACCGCAGGCGATCACCAGGGTGCCTGGGCTGCTCGCGACCGCCATGGCGTGGCCTTGGTCCGAAGGGATGGGTCAGGCGGCCGCGCGACGGGCCAGCACGAGGGCTTCGGCCGTCTCGGCGGCCACGGCTGCGTCACGGCAGTAGGCGTCGGCACCGACTGCCTCGCCGAACTCCTCGTTGAGCGGCGCACCACCGACCAGCACGATGTAGTCGTCGCGCATCCCGCGCTTGCCGAGCTCCTCGATGACCACCTTCATGTACGGCATCGTGGTGGTCAGCAGGGCCGACATCCCCAGCACGTCGGGCTGGTGCTCCTCCAACGCCTGGAGGTAGGTGTCGGCGTCGACGTTGATGCCGATGTCGATGACCTCGAATCCGGCGCCCTCGAGCATCATGCCCACCAGGTTCTTCCCGATGTCGTGGATGTCGCCCTTGACGGTGCCGATGACGACCTTGCCGACCTGCTCGGCGCCGGTCTCGGCCAGCAGCGGACGCAGGATCGCCATGCCGGCCTTCATGGCGTTGGCGGCCAGCAGGACCTCGGGCACGAACAGGATGCCGTCGCGGAAGTCGATGCCCACGATGCGCATGCCCTCGACCAGTGCCTTGGCCAGCACCTTCTGGGGGTCCCACCCACGATCGAGCAGCAGTTGTGTGCCCTCGCCGATCTCGTCGGCAAGCCCGTCGTAGAGGTCGTCATGCATCTGTTCGACGAGGTCGTCGTCATCCAGGGTGCTGAGGTCCAGGTCGTCCATGTCGCTCACGCGGGTCCCCTTGTTCGCGCCGGGGTGCGTGGTGGACGTCCCACGATGCGGGACGATGCCACCATGCGGTACCCATTCTGCCACGTGGCGCGGGCGCTGTCCAGCACTTCCTCGGACCAGTCACGCCGGGTCAGGCGTCCCCTGCCGTTCGTGCCTGGCCGGTGTGCCGCGAGATGCGGGCTGCTGCGGCGGCCGTCGTGCGCCCGATCCGCTCCAGGTGCTCGCCCGACATCCGAAACGACGGACCGGAAACCGCCAGTGCCGCGACGACCGTGCCATCGCGGTCCCTGATCGAGGCCGCGACGGAGGTCAGCCCCGCCTCCTGCTCGTCGATCGAGTCGGCCCAGCCGCGTTCGCGCACCAGGCGCAGGTGGGCGTCGAGGATGGACCGGTCGGTGATGGAGGCAGGCGTGGGGCCGCCCAGGGGGTCGCAGAGGTGGGACGACAGGTCGACGGGGTCCATGGCCGCGAGCAACGCCTTGCCCGAGGCCGCCAGGTGGGTCGGGCTGCGCTTGCCGAGCCAGTTGACGGTGGTGACGCTGGCGTTGCCGAGGACCTGGTCGACGCACATGGTGTGGGTGCCGTCCAGGACGACCAGGTTCACGGTCTCGCGGACCTGGCGTGCCAGTTGCACGGCGATCGGGCGACTGGCCGCCCCCAGGTCGAAGGCGTGGGGGACGGCACCGGCGAGTCGCACGACCCCCTGGCCGAGCCGATAGGCAGCCGTGTCGGGGTCCTGTGCCACCAACCCGTGTGCCTCCAGCGTCGCCAGCAGGCGCGACACCGTCGACTTGTGGGTCTGGATGCGCTCGGCCAGGTCCGTCACCCGGCCGACACCCACGTCGGCCAGGATGCCCAGCAACTGGGCCGCGCGGTCGACGGACTGGACGAGGCCCGACGAATCACTGCGGGGCGTTGCGGCCATGGGCTGGCTCCTGGGGCGGGTGGCGCGCGACGCGTCACAACAGGGTGGTCACGACGTCCTCGAAGTGGCGGACGTGCGCATGGGCCTGGGCCCGGGCGGCAGTGGCGTCGCCGGCCAGGACCCGCTCGACGAGGTCGGGCAGTTCGTCGACGTGCGCGCTCACGCCGGCCAGGCGGTCCACGAACAGGTACCAGATGCGTGTCGAGAGGCTGTGGTGGCGTTCGCAGGCCTGCTCGAGGAAGTGGTTGTGGGCGGCGCGCCACAGCGCCCGGTGGATGGCCGTGTCGTGGCGCATCGCAGCGAAGGGATCGTCATCGACCCCGACGACCACCAACGCCTGCAGCGCGTCGCGGTCCGCGTTGGTCGCGCGGGTGGCTGCCCGGGCAGCGGCCAGGCCCTCGAGTTCTGCCCGGACGTCGGTCAGCAGCGCGAGGTCCGCGAGGTTGACCTCCGTGGCGAACGTGCCACGGCGGGGGTGGGTCACGAGCAGGCGGTCGACGACCAGCCGGTTGCGGGCCTCGCGCAGCGGTGTGCGGCCGACGTCGAGGCGCTCCATCAGCGCTGCCTCGTTGAGCGGCTCGCCCGGGGCGATCTCCAGCCGCACCAGCAGGTCGCGCAGTGCCAGGTAGGCCTGCTCTGCCTGCGACACCTGCTCGGTGGCGGCGTGGTCCAGTGCGGCGGTTGTGGTCTGCATGCGGACACTGTAGCGTGTGCGCTGACTGATATATCAATCAGCGCAGGAACCACTCCCGCCCCACCTCACCCCCGAACGGTTGCAGCATGGCAGACATCCCGTCCTCCGCCAACGTCGTGGTCATCGGTGCCGGCATCGTCGGCAACTTCCTGGTGGGCCACCTCTCCAGACTCGGCTGGACCGACATCGTCCAGATCGACAAGGGGCCCCTGCCCAACCCGGGCGGCTCCACCGGCCACGCCTCCAACTTCATCTTCCCCGTGGACCACAACAAGGAGATGGCCCTGCTGACGCTGGAGTCCCAGCGCCAGTACGAGGAGTTGGGCGTCCAGGTGTCGCCGGGTGGCATCGAGGTCGCCCGCACCGAGGAGCGCATGGAGGAGTTGCTCCGCCGCATGACCTCCGCCCGGGCCTGGGGGATCGAGTCGGAACTGCTGACACCCGCACAGGTCAAGGAGCTGGTCCCGTTCATCGAGGAGGACGTCATCCTGGGCGGCTTCCACACGCCGTCCGTGTCGGTCGTGGACTCGCTGCGGGCCGGGACGCTGATGCGCGACGAGGCGCGCGATGCCGGCAACCTGCAGGTCTTCCCCAACACGGAGGTCCTCGACCTCGAGACCGAACCCAATGCCTGGGGCGCGCCCCGCATCACGGCCGTGGTCACCGACCGGGGCCGCATCGAGGCCGACGCCGTCGTCGTCGCCTGTGGCGTGTGGAGCCCCCGCATCGCCGAGATGGCCGGGGCCACGATCCCGCTGATCCCCACCGTGCACCAGATGGCGGACGTCGGTCCGATCGAGATCCTCCAGGAAACCGGCACCGAGATCGCCTTCCCCATCGTGCGTGACATGGACACGTTCATGTACGAGCGCCAGGCGGCCGGGTCCATGG
This sequence comes from Nitriliruptoraceae bacterium, assembly GCA_035267125.1. Taxonomy (GTDB): domain Bacteria; phylum Actinomycetota; class Nitriliruptoria; order Nitriliruptorales; family Nitriliruptoraceae; genus Salsipaludibacter. The sequence continues at coordinate 10,945 of DATFMD010000327.1, forward strand.
AGGTGGGCAGCTACGCGCACCGGCCGATCTTCCACGCCCCCGACGAGATCCCGTCCAACGACGAGGCGGCGCTGACGCCCACCGAGATGCCGTTCACCGACGACGACTTCGACGACCAGCTCGAGGACGCGCTGGAACTGATGCCGTCGATCCTCGAGACCGCCGAGATCCGCTACGCCATCAACGGCCTGCTCAGCCTGACCCCCGACGCGATGCCGCTGCTGGGCGAGACCATCGAGGTCACCGGCCTGTGGTCGGCTGCCGCCGTGTGGATCAAGGAGGGCCCGGGCATCGCCCAGCTCGTGGCCGAATGGATGACCCACGGCTATCCGCACATCGCCGACCCGCACGGGTCCGACATCGCCCGCCTCTACCACCACGAACGCAGCGACCACCACGTCCGCGCTCGCTGCGCCGAGCACTTCAACAAGACCTACGGCATCGTGCACCCGCGCGAGCAGTGGGAGTCGCAGCGCAACATGCAGCGCTCGCCGTTCTGGCCTCGCGAGGTCGACCTCGGTGCAACGTTCTTCGCCGCCCATGGCTGGGAGCGCCCCCAGTGGTACGAGTCCAACGCCGACCTCGTCGACCGCTACGGCGTGGCCGACCGTGAGGTCGAGTGGGACGCTCGCTGGTGGTCGCCGATCATCAACGGTGAGCACCTGCACCTGCGCGACAAGGTCGGGATGGTCGATCTCACCGCCTTCCAGGTGTTCGACTTCACCGGTCCGGGCGTCCTCGACTACATCGAGCGGATGACGGTCAACAAGTGCGACCAGCCCGTCGGTCGGTCGATCTACACGCCGGTGCTGGCGACCAACGGCGGCTTCCGGTCGGACCTGACCGTGCTGCGACTCGGCGAGCGCCACTTCCGCGTGATCACCGGTGCCTTCGACGGCGGCCGGGACGCCTACTGGTTCACCCGCAACCTGCCCGACGACGGCTCGGTGCGCTTCGACGACATCACGTCGCGCACCTGCACCATCGGCGTGTGGGGTCCCGATGCCCAGGCCATGGTCGCCAAGGTGTGCGAGGCCGACCTGTCGCAGGAGGCCTTCCCGTACGCGTCGGTCCAGACCACGCGCATCGCGGGCATCCCCGTGACGATGTTCCGCATCTCCTACGTCGGCGACAACGGCTGGGAGATCACCACCGACACCAGCCACGGGCTCGCCCTGTGGGACGCGCTGGCGGCCGCAGGCGAGGAGTTCGAGGTCCGGCCGGTCGGGATCGGCGTCTACGGCACCACCGGCCGCATCGAGAAGGGCTATCGCCTGATGGGCGCCGAACTGGAGTCGGAGTACACCCCCGTGGAGGCCGGGCTGGCGCGCCGGCTGGTCAAGGCCGCGGACTTCATCGGCAAGGAGCCCTACCTCGCCGCGCGTGAGGAGGAACCGGCCGCGATCCTGTGCACGCTGACGATGGACGACCAGGCCGACTCGCAGGGCCGCCAGCGCTACCCGATGGGTGGCAACGAACCGATCCTGACGCCGGACGGCGAACGCATCGTGGACGCCAGGGGTCGGGTCTCGGTCGTCACCACGGCCGGTGCCGCACCGTCGTTGGGCGCGTACCTGCTGATGGCCTACCTGCCGCCCGAGCACGCGGTCGGGGGCACCAGCCTGCAGGTGATGTACCAGAACGAACTGTTCCCGGTCACGGTCGCGGAGGCGGGCTCGACGCCGCTGTTCGACCCCACCAACGAACGCATGAAGGGCTGACCCATGCGCGATGACGACGCTCGAGAAGTGATGTGACGATGCGAATCCTGGTCTGCGTCAAGCGGGTCCCGATCCCGGGTGCACGCATCCCCGTGACCGCCGACGGCATGGCGGTGGACGATGCGCTGCTCGGCCACACCATGAGCCCGCACGAGGAGTGTGCGGTCGAGGGGGCCGTCCAACTGGTCGAAGCCCACGGCGGCGAGTCGGTCGTGCTGACCCTGGGGTCCGCCGACGCCGACGAGCAACTGCGCTACGCGGTGAGCATGGGCGTGGACAAGGGCGTGCTGGTCGAGACCGACGGAGGCGACTGGGACCCCCAGCGCACCGCCACCGCGCTGGTCGCGGCCATCAGGACGTTGGAGGACGAGGGCGGCCCGTTCGACCTGGTGCTCTTCGGCAACGAGTCGGCAGACGCCGGCGGCTTCCAGGTCGGCATCCGCGTCGCCACGGCGCTCGGCCGACCGATCGTCCAGGGCATCAAGGACGTCGAGTTCGGGGGGGAGGTCGCGGACGGCTCGGTCCGCGTCCAGCGCCCGACCGGCAGTGCCTCCGAGCGCTACGAACTGCCGCTTCCCGCGTGCCTGGGCGTGCGCGAAGGCCTGAACCTGCCGCGCTACCCGACGATGCGTGGTCGGCTGCAGGCGCGTCGTGCCGAGGTCGCCTCGACGGCCGCGCACGACGTCGGACCCGGCGGGCAGTCGCTGCTGGCGCTGCAGTCGCCACCCGAACAGGTCAGCACGACCGAGATCGTGGGAGCCGGACCCGAGGGGGTCGACCGCGTCATCGAGGTGCTGACCGAACTGAAGGTGCTGTCGTGATCCTGGTGCTGTGCGAAGCGACGACGACCGAGGAGGGCGACGAGGTCCTGGCGGTCCCGTCCCGACAGGCGCTGACCCTGGCCCGGGACCTGCCCGGTGCGTCGGCAGGTGTCGCGGCCGTGGTGGTCGACGACGGCGAGGTCGACGTCGACGAGGTTGCGGAGGACGCCGGTCGGTACGGCGCCGAACTGGTCTACAGCCTCGAGCACGACCTGTTCGCGCGGTACGGGCCGGAGACCTGGGGCACCGCACTGGTCGCGGCGATCTCGGAGGCAGGCGCGACCGTGGTCGTGGCGGCCGGGACGGACCGTGGCGGCGAGGTCCTGGCCCACGCCGCGGCCCGACTGGACCTGCCGCTGGTCGCCAACGTCACCGAGGTCCGCAGCGACGGCGAGGCCTGGGACCTGGAGCGCGTCCGGTGGGGCGGCTCGCTGCTGGAGTCCGCCCGGCTGGAGTCGGACTGCAAGCTCGTCTCCATGCTGCCCCACGCGGTCGACGCCGTGGCCCTGGACGAGCCCGAGGAACCGGAACTGGTCGAGTTCGAGGTCGAACTCGACGAGTCGCTGGCCCGGTCGTGCGTCGTCGACGAAGTCGTGACCTCGACCGGGATGAGCCTGGCGACCGCGCCCGTCGTCGTCGGTGGTGGCCGTGGCGTCGGCTCGGCCGAGGGCTTCGCCCAGCTCGAACAGCTGGCGCGGTTGCTGGGCGGCGCCGTCGGGTGCTCGCGCGTGGCGACCAACAACGGCTGGCGGCCGCACCGCGACCAGGTCGGCCAGACCGGGACGGCCATCGCGCCGACGGTCTACATCGCCTGCGGGATCTCTGGCGCGATCCAGCACTGGTCGGGCGCCAGGTCCGCCAAGCACGTCCTGGCGATCAACACCGACCCCGAGGCCAACATGGTGCAGAAGGCGAACTGGGCGGTCATCGGGGACCTGCACCAGTTCGTCCCTGCCCTGGTCGAGGCCATCCGGGCCCGCTTACGGTCACCTTCCACCCCGCTTCGGAGCACACATGCCAGCCACGTCGTCCCCCAATCGTCGCCCGCGCGTCCTCGTGGCGGACGCCATCGCGCAGGAGGGCATCGACCGACTGGCCGAGCACTGCGACGTCGACGTGCGCACCGGCATGGATCCCGAGGAGGTCGCCGCCGCCATCGGTGACTACGAGGGCATCGTCGTGCGATCGGCCACGGCACTGCCGGCGGCGACGCTTGCCCGCGCGGCCAACCTCAAGGTGATCGCCCGGGCCGGCGCCGGCCTGGACACGATCGACGTGGGCGCCGCGCTGGACGCGGACGTGCAGGTGGTCAACGCCCCGGATGCCAACACCGTGGCAGTGGCAGAGCTGACACTGGCCCTGATGCTGTCGCTGGCCCGCAACGTGACGAGGGCCGACGCTGCCCTCAAGCAGGGTCGCTGGGAGAAGAAGCAGTTGCTGGGTGCTGGGGTGGCGGGCAAGGTGCTGGGCATCGTCGGCTACGGCCGAATCGGACGCGAGGTTGCCGTTCGGGCCCACGCCTTCGGCATGGAGGTCCTGGCCAACCAGCGTCACCCGACCCCGGAACTGCTCCTGCGTGAGGGCGTCGAGGCGGTCGACCTGCCCGAGATGCTGTCGCGCGCCGACTTCGTGACCATCCACGTGCCCGCCACCGACGACACCCACCACCTCGTGGACGAGGCATTCCTGGGCCACATGCGCCCGCAGGCCTGGTTGATCAACACGGCCCGGGGCTCGGTGGTCGACGAGGCTGCCCTGCTCGCAGCGCTGGACGGAGGGCGCATCGCCGGCGCCGCCCTGGACGTGTTCCGCGACGAGCCCGCAGTCGACTCGGCCCTGGCCCGGCACGACAAGGTCGTCGCGACACCGCACCTGGGTGCCTCCACCGTGGATGCCCAGGTCAGCGCCGCCATGACGGTCGCCGACCAGGTCGTCGACATCCTCGCCGAGTCCGATCCGGCCACGGTGCTGCCGCTGCGGGTCCTGCACGCCGACGACCTCGTGCCCCACGAGGCCCACGACGAGCGCCGGGTCATGGCCCTGGCCGAACGGCTGACCGGCGAGGACCTGCTGCGCAACCCCCCGATCGTGGCGGAGGTGGACGACCAGTTCGTCGTGCTGGACGGGGCAACGCGCACGGAAGCGCTGCGACGCACCGGCTGCCAGCACGTGGTCGTGCAGGTCGTGGCCGTCGACGAAGGGCTCGGACTGGAGACCTGGAGCCACGTGTTGTCCGACACCGAGTTCGAGCAGGTCCGCGACGTGGTCGCGGCCGTGGACGGGTTGCTGGTGACGGACGTGGCAGCCGACGAGGCCGTGGACCGGCTCCTGGAGGTGGGCGGCGTGTGCGCGCTGGTCGCCACGGACGGTCGTGCCGCGATCGTCGAGGCAGCGCGTGGCATGAACCGCTTCACGGCGGCGGAGGCCGCCACGCGTGCCCATGGATCGGTGGCCACCGTGACGCGCACGCTGGACCGAGACCTGTCAGACCAGCAGGCCAGTCACCCCGACCTCGCCGTCCTGGTCGTGTTCCCGCACTACACGGTGGAGCAGGTGCTGCTGGCGGCGCGATCTGGCCACCTGCTGCCTGCTGGCGTGACGCGTTTCATCGTGCCTGGCCGTGTCCTGCACCTGGACGTCGAACTGGACTGGCTGCGTGGCGACCGGTCACTGGAGGCCATGAACCGCGAACTGCACGACAACCTGCATGCGCGGCGGCGTTCCGGGTCGTTGCGCTACTACCGGGAGCCGGTCTACCTGCTGGACGAGTAGTCGCGCCGTCGGCGCGTTGGAGTTGCTCGCTGGCGCTCGCACCGTCCAGCCGGGACCTCGATGGTGGTTTGCCTCGTCGTGGCTGCCTCGTCAAGAGGCTTGGTCCCGGATGCGGGACGCGTCATGACAGGCCGACGATCTGGCCGTCGGCGTCGATGTCGATGTCCATGGCGGCCGGGTGGCGACCGAGGCCGGGCATCGTGCGCATGTC
>DATFMD010000328.1:0-2224 GCA_035267125.1 Nitriliruptoraceae bacterium
GGCAGGCCACCGAGCGAGGTCGACTGGTCGTACATGTGACGCAGTTCGTCGTGGGCCATGTCGGCACGGGTGAGTGGGGACGGCGGCCGTGGCGACTCGGCGACCCGTGGCGGCCTGCTGATTCCGCGCACGGTCCACAGCGACGGGGACGCGGTTCGCAGCGCGAACTCGAGGAGGGCTGCCCACATCGTCGGGTCGGTCGTGCGCAACTCGTCCCAGGTCGTGAACGGAAGGCTCAGCAGCTGTCCGTCACTGGTCGCCGTTGCCGTCACCCGGTGGCGGCGCAGGTTGAGGCCGCTCCATCCGATCGGCAGCCAGGGCGCCTGGTCGATGTCGACCGTCTCGTGGATGGACTCACTGACCACGTGCGTGTAGCTCACCCCGCCCTCGACCAGGACCAACAGGTCGGTGGCGACGGCGTTTTGCTCGACCAGGACGTCGCCGGCCGCGAAGGGCTGCAACGTGGTGTGGGGGCGGAGCCGACCAGCCAGGTCAGTCGGCTCGACGAGGCCGTCGAGGGTTTCGGCCACGGCGATCGCGAGCGCTGCCAGGGCAGTGTCGTGCGTCATCACTGGGCCACCGACCGTGTTCGGGGAGCGACCCCCATCGCTGGCCGGGGGCACCGGATCCCAGTGTGCGAGAAGCGGCAATCGATTGCAACCCTTTTGATCTGTCCGTGGATGACCAGCCCCGATGCGGTGTGGGGGTGGACGACGATCCACCCTCGCGTGCATGGCGTTCGGGTCCGCCGTGCGGCGGCTGCTGACCGCAGGTGGCAAGACCGTGACCTGACCGCCGTGACGTGGTGGGTCACGACGGCCTGGCGGTGCTGTCCCGCAGCACGACGTCGGCGTCCACGACCCGATGACGGGTGGCGGGCTCGTCGTTGCCGACCGCGTCGAGCAGCAGTTGCATGCTCCAACGACCGACCTGCGCGAAGTCCTGGCGAACGGTCGTGAGCGGTGGTGGGTAGTAGGCCGCCTCGGGGACGTCGTCGAAGCCCACGATGCTGAGGTCACGAGGCACGGAGATCCCAGCTTCGTGGGCGGCCCGATACAGGCCGAGCGCCATCTGGTCGTTGGCCACGAACACCGCCGTGACGTCGGCGTGGTCCGCCAGCAGTTCGCGTCCCAACTCGTACCCCGATCGCGCCGTCCAGTTGCCCACCGGCATCGCGGGGATGTCCAGGTCGCGTGCCGCCAGTACGTCACGCCACGCCTCGGCACGGTCGCGAGCCTCGAACCAGTCCTGGGGCCCGGCCAGGTGCCACACCGTGCGGTGTCCGATCGAGAGCAGCAGTTCCGTTGCTCGACGCGCGCCTGCACGTTGGTCGATCGTCACCGAGGCGCCCTCGCGCTCGGTGTGACCGTGGACGGTGACCACCGGGAGGTCGACGGCGAGGGCCTCCGCACCCGCGACGGCGGCGCTGTGCGGCGTCATGATCACGAGGCCGTCAACGGTTTGGCGTCGGAGTTGGTCGGCCGCGTCCCTGATGCCCTCGACGTCGAGCGCCTCGGCGGTGACCACGGCGACCGTGTATCCCGCCTGTCGTGCGGTCTCCTCGATGGCGTGCATCGTGGAGGTCGGGCCGTACAGCGCCTCCTTGTGCGCGACGACGCCGAGCCGGCGGGAACGTCCTGTCGCCAGGGCGCGGGCTGCCGTGTTGGGCTGGTAGTCCAGCGCCTCCATGGCGGCCAGCACCCTTTCCCGGGTGTCGGCCCTGACCGGGGCGTTGCCGTTGATGACCCGTGACACCGTCATCGAGGACACGCCTGCCCGTGCGGCGACGTCTGCCATCACGGTCCTGGTGCGCCCGGCGCCCGTTCGATCATCCCGCGTCCGCGCCGCCGGCTCCGTGTTCGCCATCTCCAAGCCTCCCGCCCTGCCTCAGGAGGGTTGGCCCGCCGTCGAGGGACGTTTCGTATCAGTTATCGTTAACATAGCAAGCGTTCTGCCATTGGACGTCTTGATGTCGAAATTTTTGCATGTTGACGTCTTGCCCTTGACACTGAGAGTGCGAGCGTTAACATTACCACGGATGGGGTTTGGGCGGCCAGGAAAACCACCAGACGACATGAGCCGAGCAACCCCTGTCTCACAGTGCGGCACGACGCTAACGTTGCCGCGACGGACAACGCCAAAAGGACATTGAGCATGAGAGCACGACGAATCGTGGCAGCACTGGGCATGAGCACCATGCTCGTTCTGGCCGGCTGCGCCGGCG
>DATFMD010000329.1:0-9533 GCA_035267125.1 Nitriliruptoraceae bacterium
AGAGTTGCGCCCCCGGCAGGAATCGAACCTGCGACGCACGGTTTAGGAAACCGACGCTCTATCCACTGAGCTACGAGGGCTTGCACTGCGACCGGCAGGGTACGCGTGGACCGCCCGATGCGGTTGACTGGGGAGCAGGACCAACTGACCGCTGCCACGAAGGCTCGTGATGCCCTCCCAGATCGCCACGGCCGACCTCACGCTCGAGATGGTGCCGCCCGATCTCGTGGTGGCCGAGACGTCGCCGACGTCGCAGGGGGAGGGGGCGGTGCAGGGCCTCGATGCCGTCGTGCGGTTCGCGCAGACCTTCAACGGGTATGCCTGGGGTGGCGGCCCACAGGAGCTCGGACGCACCGTTGCGCCGGTCGAAGCGGCGTGGTCGGACGGCGCCCCGCTGCCCGGTTCGCTCGACCTGCTCCGGGCCAGCCTGTTCCTGTTCGTCCGAGCGCATCGGCACGGCGGCGGACACCCGATGACGTCCGACGAGGCAGATTGGGTGAATGCATTGCTGGCTGCCATCCGACAGCGCCTCACCAACTGACAGGCAGCCAGCCGCTTCCGCGCACGCCCTGGTTCAGAAGGCCCTGGTTCAGAAGGCCCTGGCTCAGAAGGTCAGGGCGTCGCAGTCGTCGCAGGCGCCGTGCTCAGGTGGGTCGATCTGCACCGTGGCGTGACCGATGGCATGGTCGTCACGCAGCACGCGCTTGGCGGCGTCGAGCACGCGATGTCCGGCCTCCACGTGGTCCGTCGACATGTGCACCGACGCGACGTCCATCCCCGACGTCAGCGTCCACACGTGCAGGTCGTGGACGTCGACGACGCCGTGGATCGCGGCGAGGTCGCGGGTGATCACCTCGACGTCCAGGTGGGGAGGGGCGGCCTGGACCAGGATCCGAACGGCCTTGCGAGCGAGGTTGAACGTGCGCGGCAGGACCCACAGGCCAAGCAGGATGCCGAAGATGGCGTCGATCCGAGCGAAACCCGTGAAGCGGATGACCAGCGCGGCCACGACCGCCGCGACCGATCCAAGCGTGTCCGCCAGGACCTCGAGCCGCGCGCCCTCCATGTTCAGGGATTCCTCGCTGCCGTCCCGCAGGATGCGCAGCACCACCAGGTTCACGACCAGGCCGATCGTGGCCACGACGAGCATCAGGCCGGCCTCCACGTCAGCCGGCTGCGACAGCCGTTGGATGGCCTCCCAGATGATCCAGGCTGCCAATCCGGCCAGCAGGACCGCGTTCGCCAGTGCCGCGAGGATCTCGAGTCGATACAGGCCGTAGGTGCGTTGGCGGTTGGCCGTGCCGGCCATGGCAGCCTGGATGGCGGCCAGTGACATCGCCAGGCCCAGCACGTCGGTGAGCATGTGACCGGCATCCGACAGCAGCGCCAGGGATCCGCTGACCAGGCCGCCGACCAACTCGACCACGAAGAACGTGCCAAGCAGGGCCAGCGACAGGATCAGGGCACGGCGATGACGACCGGAAGCATGTCCCGGCGGAGCCGCTCCATGGCTGTGGCCTGCTCCCACGGGTTGTCCCTGTGCAGTCGGTGGACGTTCGAGGGGTTCACGGTACCGACTGGGGTTTCGGGCCAAATATCGCGTCCATGCCCGCTTGGACGCGATTGGGGCGCCCCGTCCCCTCCCGCGGCGGTCAGCCCGTCACTGCCTGGTGGATCAGGGCTGCATACTGGTCGGCCCCGGGCATGTTGATGATGTGCATGCCGTCAGTGCCGAACCAGCCGGGGTTCGAGTCGCTGGCGCCATGCCAGTCCAGCAGGCGCGCATTGTCGTGGGCAGGGACGTCGGCACGCAGGTCGTTGTTGACCGAATCCTCCCATCGACGGGGGACACGCACGGTGAGGAAGATGACCTCGCGGTCAGGTCCGGCGACATCCATGACGGTGTCCACGAACCCCTTGTCCAGCGGACCGTTGCTGCCGGCGTGGACCACGACGGTCGGGGCCAGCGTGCCGTTGTCGGCGTGCCACCGCATGGTGGAGATCATCGTGCTCGACGCGCGGGCGACCTTGGCATCCACGATGACCCGTCCGCCGAAGGCCGCGTCGAGTTCCGGGATCGCGCCGGCCATGATGCTGTCGCCGATCGTGGTTGCCAGCGGCTGGTCGTCGGGGGCTTCGGGTGCCGGCGGCGCCGTCGATGCCGCAGGTGCGGGTGCGGAGCTCGGCGTTGGCGCCGGGGTCGGCGTTGGCGCAGGGGTCGGTGACTGTGTCGGTGACGGAGCAGGCGTGGGGCTGGCGGCAGGCGGTGTCGGCGCCGCGGGCGCCTCCCGAGGATCCGAGGACGCGTCCTCGGAGGCATCGGACGTCGTCATGTCACCTGCGCCCGGCGCCAGTGGCGGCAGCGGGGTCGGCAGCGTGGAACCGGCCGCGCTGGCCAGGGCGTAGGCAGCAGTCTGGCTGCTGGCTCCCTGCCACGCGGGCATGACGGTCAGGCCGACCACTGCGAGCAGGACCGTGGCCACACCGCCCACCAGGAGGGGCGATGCCGTGACGGGCAGCCAGCTCCGGGCGGGTGCGTCGTCGCTGCGCGGCGTCGGTGTCCAGTGTCGGAACCGGGTCTCGACGAGTCGGTAGCTGGCCTCGGCCAGCACGGCCGTCAGGGCCACGCGCAGACTGAAGGCGGCAGCGCCCGCGATGGCGATGTCGACCATGGGTCGGGTGAAGACCATCACGGGCCAGTGCCACAGGTAGATCGCGTACGACCTCGTCCCCAGCCACCGCATCGGTGGAATGGACAGCGCCCGCGCGACCGGATTGTGCGTGTCCGTGGCCGCGACGACGACGACCAGGGTCAGCACCGAGATCCCGAACAGGCCGCCCCGGTACAGGAATGACCCGTACTCGTCGATGCGCCAGAACCCGATTCCCAGCAGGACCAGCGCAACCGTGCCAGCCCGGACCATGGCCGTGCGATGCAGGGGACTGATCTGGCGCGCCGGGTGCCACAGGATGGCACCGGCGGCCCCCAGCAGCAGTCCGGCGGCGCGCGTGTCGGTGCCGTAGTAGATCCGTGACGGGTCGGCACCCGGCTCGAACAGCATGAGCGTGAGGATGATCGAGATCGCCATCAGCGCCAGGGTCACCCGCAGCAACCAGCGGCGGCCACCCTTGCGCAGTGCCACGATCGCGATGATCGGCCAGACCAGGTAGAACTGCTCCTCCACCGCGAGCGACCACAGGTGGCGCAGCGGCGACGGTCGACCCATGGCGGCGAAGTATGACTCGTTGCTGCGAACCTGGAACCAGTTGTACACGTAGGCAAGCGCAGACGGGAGTTCGCGGAAGAACCGTGCGACCTCACCCGGGTGGAACAACACCAACAGGAGGACGCCGGCCAACAGCGTCCAGACCGCGGGCAGCAGTCGGCGACCGCGCCGCAGCCAGAAGCCCTTGACGTCCAGGGTCCGGGTGCCACTGAACTCGGTGACCAGCAGCGAGGTGATCAGGTAGCCACTGAGGACGAAGAAGACCTCGACTCCCAGGAATCCGCCCGGCATCCAGGTGACGTCGGCGTGATAGAGCACGACGGCAACGACCGCCACCGCCCGGACGCCATCGAGGCCCGGGCGGTAGCCGAATTTCCCAGGTGTGGGCAACAGGCTCGGAGAGGTGTCACTCGCCGTCAATGGTCGTCCTGGGTGACGTCACGAAGGTCGTGACGAGACGCGTGGAGGGGGATGTGGCGGGGATCGGTCGACCACCACCGCGAGGAGGAGGGAACCTGCTCGACGTGGCGAGCGACACCTCAGTCTAGCCACCAGGCCTGTCCCCGCGACGGAGGTGGCGTGGCCGTCCGACCGGGCTCAGTCCAGGCCAGCGGCGAAGTCGACCATGGCGGTCAGGCCCTCCACGCCCTGCTCGCCGGCGACACGGGCAGCCACGTCGCCGTCCGGGGCGATCACCAGGAAGTACGGATAGCTGGTCACGCCCAGGGCTCGGGCCGCGTCCTGGTTCGGGGTGTCCAGCAGCACCGATTCGTCCCAGGCGGGTTGGCCGCCCAGCATCCACTCGGACGGCGGCCAGTTCGGTCGATCGTCCGCCTGGGCCGTGGGGATGGCGACGACCTCGACTCCCTGCGGGAGGTCAGGCGTGATCCAGGCGTCGAGCAACCGGGGGAACTCAGCCTGGCAGTGCGGGCACCAGTGGGCGAGGAAGACGACGATGGTGGCCTCTCCCGGTGTCGGCACGGTGACCGTGTTCCCCGCGAAGTCCTCGCCCGCCACCGTTGGGGCGGGGGAACCGAGCGTGGGGTCCTGGGCAGCAGATGTCGCGTTCGGGTCCAGCGGCTCGAGCGCCGATCCAGACACGGTGACCGTGGCACTGAACTCCTGCTGGACGGGGTGCACGACACCGGGTGAATCTGCCGCCATCTGGCCACCGTCGGGGGTCTGCCCGGTCCGCAGGGCGAAACCGAGCAGCACCAGGAATGCAAGGAACCCGAGCATCGACCAGAACACCACGATGCCACGTGGCCGTCCGTCGGACGGCGCGACCGTGGGGTCGTTCGAGTCCGGCGGTGGCGGCGACGCTGCGGGGTCGCCCCAGCCGGGCGGGGGCGGCGACGCTGCGGGGTCGCTGCCATCCGGTGGTGGCGGCGGAGCTCCGGATGGGGCAGGCACGGGCGGCACGGGCGCGGCACCGGGCGCGGCACCGGGCGCGGCGGGTGGTGGCGTGCGGGCAGGCCACGTCGGCGGCGGAGGAGGCGGTGGCGGCCCGCTCGGGCTGTCCGCTGCCCGATGCTGCTCGGGACCGCCGCCCACGGATCCCCGGCCCGGGGGGCCGGCGTCCGTCATGTCACTGGTCCTCGGGGGCCACCGTCGACTGCTCACCGGACCCGCCGATGCTGCCCGCGTCGGCGGCACCTGCGGCCACGTCGACGAGTGCGTTCAACTGGTCACGTCCCAGCTCGCCGGACGTGCGTGCCAGCACGGTGCCGTCAGGCGCGACGACCACGAAGTACGGGTAGCTCGCCAGTCCGTAGGCGCTTGCGACCTGGGCGTCGTCGGTGTCGGCCAGGATGGGCTCGTCCCAGTCGTTGTCGGCCAGCAGCCATGCCGACGGGGGGTAGTTGGCAGCGTCCTCGCGCGTTCCCGTCGTCACGGCCGCCACGTTCACACCCTCGGGCAGGTCCGCCTCGATCCATTCCTCCATCAGGAGCGGCACCTCGGCCTGGCAGTGCGGGCACCAGTGGGCGAGGAAGCTGATGATGGTGGACTCGCCTTCCACGGGGATGGTGACGTCGTCACCGAAGAAGTCCTGGCCCGTGACGATTGGCGCCGCCATCCCGACGGCCTCGTCGGTGACCGACGTCACGGACTGGGTGTTGAACACCGGCAGCGTGTCGCCCTCGATGGTCACCTCGGGGCTGTACTCCTGGATTGCGCCCGTGTCCGCGGCACTGCGGTTGTTCAGGACCAGGAAGGCGCTGCCGGCGATGATGACGAGCACCAACCCGACGAATGCGAGCGTGGTGCCGTCGAGACCCCGCTTCTTGTCCGGCGTCCTGGTCTGGTCCGGTCGTCGCGCCTGGCCGGCACGACCCCGTTGGGCGGGGCGGGTCTCGTTGCTCATTGCAGCGTTCCTTGGTCGTCGGGTGCGGCCACCAGCAGCGCCGTGATGGAGATGAAGGCGATCAGCGCCAGGTTCGGAATGGTCAGCAGCGCGCTCGGGACCCAGATTCCGGCGCAGGAGTCCCCGATCGTGCAACTGTCACCAAGCAGGTTCGGAAACTGCTGGACGATGGTGTGCCAGGCCGCGAAGGCCGTGCCCGGGACTGCCAACGCCAGCAGGTACGGGCGGATGGTGAGATCTCGCCGTACTGCTGCCAGGGGCAAGAGTATCGCCAACGGGTACATGAAGATTCGCTGCCACCAACACAGCAGGCATGGCGTGAAGTGGAACACGTCCGACATCGTCAGCGACCCGGCCGCGGTGGCGACGGCGATGGCTGCAGCCGCCCACAGCACCTGACGGCTGTCGAGGAACCCCCGTCCCCGGATGCGGGCGAAGACCACGAATGCCGCCAGCAGGAGCGCGATGACGGCAAGCATCGCCATGAGGTCGAGAAACAGCTTGGGGCTCATGGTGGTCCGGGGGTCGCGGGCGGGCCGAGCGGGGTCGCAGGTCGGGTTGGGCCAGTGTGCCCACACGGTCTCGCGCCTGCATGGGGCGAGGTGCCGCCGGACCGCCGAGGCGTGCACCGTCGTGCACGTGGCACCGCTGGTCCCGGCTGGTTCCGGCTGGTCCCGGATTGGTCCCTGACTGGTCCGGCACAGGTGCGGGGATCCCTTGGCCCCGACATGCATGTGCGCCGGTCCCGGGTGGGGACCGGCGCACGGCATGGTGATGCCTGGTGGTCAGCGCAGGACCGAGGTGGCCTTGCGCAGGACGCCAGTGGTCAGGCCGAGGCTGAAGTTGACGTACGCCTCGGTGTAGTTGAGGAGGGTGTCGACCGGCCGGGGCAGGTCGGCGGGAAGGGTGACCGGGCCGAACGAACGACGGTCGAGGTGGTCGGCGAAGTTCTTCGCGATCAACTCGGAGCCATCGGCAGCCTTGGAGGTGAAGCGTGCCAGGCCCGAGATGGCCTCGTCCTTGACGGCGTCAGCCTGCGACGTCGCGGTGTCGCCGACGGCGGCAACGCGCTTGCTGGCGGACTTGGCCGTCGTGTTGGCGCGCTTGGCGACGGCGCTGACGGCTTCCTTGGTGTCCTCGGCGGCCTTCTTGTTGGAGGCGGCAGCCTTGTCTGTGGCCTTCTTGGCCGACTTGGTGGCCTTGGTCACGGACTGCTTGGTGCCCGCCGAGGCCTTCTTGGCCGACTTGGCAACCTTGGTGCCGGCGGTGTCTGCCTTCTTGGCGACCTTGGACGACTCCTGCTTGGCAGTGGTCGCGGTCTCCTTGACGGCCTTGGCGGACGTCGCCTTGGCGGTCTCGGCCTGGATGCGCTTTGCGAGCACGGGACCGACGCCCTTGACCGCGGTCAGTTCGTCGGTGGTCGCGGCGTCGAGCTTGGCGTAGGTGTCGAACTTCGCGACGAGTGCGTCGGCGATGCGCTCGGAGACGCCATCGATGTCTGTGAGGTGGTCAGTGAGGGTCCGCATGGTTGGGTCCTTGCGTGGCGGAGGTGGTCAAGTCGTGGGTCGAAAACGTTGGCGGCCGCATCTTCCTCGCGGCTCGTGATCCCAGTATATGAAACAGTTGCAAGCACTCAATCGCCCTCGGGGTGGACCAATGGCCGGGTCCAGGCGGTCAAACCGGGAATACGGGTCGCCAGTGCTCGCAATTGCAAGCAAACACTGCCGTCTCGTGGAGTCACGTCGCGACCAGCCGGGAAATGGCCGCCATGGCCTCGTCGATCCGTTCCTCCGAACCCGCGCGCACGTCCTCCGCGACACAATGGCGCACGTGGTCGTCCAGCAACACCAGCGCGACCTTCTGCAGGGCCCGGTTGGCGGCGCTCACCTGGGTCAGCACGTCGATGCAGTAGACGTCTTCCTCCACCATTCGTTGCAGCCCCCTGACCTGGCCCTCGATGCGCCGCAGTCGCGCCAGCACGCGCACCTTGTCGTCGTGGTAGCCCGGCTGCTCGTCGGCGGACTCGGATCCAGCGACGACGTCGGGGGAGTCGGATCGGGGCGTGGCAGGCATCGGGTGATCCCTTTCGGGAGGCCGGCGAGTCGGCACGTGGCTCGGCGGATGGTGGGCGGCACCAGGGGAGGCGGACGCTTGCAACCATACCCCCGGGGGGTATACGATGCCAAGGGTCTCCACCCCGTGGACCGCAGTCCTGCGTGTTCGCGCCGCCCCGTCTCGAGGATCCACCATGGCCTCCGCCTCCATCAGTGTTCCCGAGGTCCACTGCCAGCACTGCATCGACGCGATCGAGGGCGCCCTGTCCGCGACGGACGGTGTCGGCGACAGCACCGTCGACCTCCGGGCGCGGACGGTCACGGTGTCCTGGCGGGACGGGGCCTGCGACCTGGCAGACCTCGTCACGGTGATCGAGGACCAGGGCTACGAGGTCGCGGGCACGACGCGCGTGCTCGACGACGCCGGTGCGGACCGATCGTGACGACCGCGCCAGACCTGGACACGTCGAGGCCACCAGAGCGCGCTGGGGGCGGGGGTGTCGGATCCAGTGACGTCGTCGGGGGACCCGGCCTGGACCTGGTCGACCTGGACTTCGACGTCGACGGCATGACGTGTGGTTCGTGCGCCGCGCGTGTCCAGCGGATCCTGGGTCGCCAGGACGGCGTCGAGGTGGCCGAGGTGAACTACGCCACGGGGCGGGCCCACGTCCGGGCCGACGCGGGCGTCGACACGGACAGCCTCGCTCGGGCCGTCGATCGCATCGGCTACGGACTGGTCGAGCATCGACCGATGCCGACGCCCGACACGAGCGCCGACGACGAGGTCGCGGCCTGGGGTCGTCGGCTGCGGATCGCCGGCCCGCTGGGTGTCGCCATCCTGCTGTTGGCGATGACGCCGGTCGGTGGCCTGCTGGACCCGACCGCCCGATCGTGGAGCGTTGCCCTCCTGGCGACGGTCGTCGAGTTCGGCGCGGGCTGGCCGTTCCTGGCCGAGGCGTGGCGCCGGGCACGACGTGGCACCGTCAACATGGACACGCTGGTCGCACTGGGCACGCTGTCGGCCTGGGGCTACTCGGTGGTGCTGCTCCTGCAGGGGAGCCATGAGCACTACTTCGAGTCGGCCGCGCTGATCATCACGTTCCTGGTGCTGGGGCGGTGGTTGGAGGCCCGGGCGAAGCGACGGGCCGGTTCGGCGCTGCGGGCACTGCTCGACCTGTCACCGGCACGGGCGATCGTGGTCGACGCCGCGGGGGAACACCAGGTCGACACCGCCGCCGTGCGTGTCGGTGACGTGGTTCGGGTGCGACCCGGGGCCAAGGTGCCCGTGGACGGGCGTGTCGTGACCGGGTCCTCGGCCGTCGACGAGGCCATGCTGACCGGCGAGTCGGCACCGGTCACCAAGGACGTCGGCGACGAGGTGGTCGGCGGCACGATCAACACGACCGGTGCCATGGACGTCGAGGCGACCGCCGTGGGTGCCGAGACCACGCTTGCGCAGGTCGTCGCCATGGTCGAACGAGCCCAGTCGGGCAAGGCCGACCTCCAACGGCTGGCCGACCGAGTGGCCGGCGTCTTCGTGCCCGCCGTCATCGTCACGGCGGTCGTGACCTTCCTCGGCTGGATCGTCGTGACCGGTGACGTGTCGTCCGCCGTCGCGGCGTCGGTGGCGGTGCTGATCATCGCCTGCCCGTGTGCCCTGGGGCTGGCCACGCCGACCGCGATCATGGTGGGGACGGGGCGCGGCGCCGACCTGGGCGTGCTGATCAAGGACATCGAGACACTGGAGCGTGTCAGTGCCGTCACGACCGTCGTCTTCGACAAGACCGGGACCTTGACCCGTGGCGACATGAGCGTCGTCGAGGTCGTGACTGCGGACGGCGTGGACCGGACGGTGGCCGTCGCCCTGGTCGCCGCGGCCGAATCGGG
>DATFMD010000330.1:0-8425 GCA_035267125.1 Nitriliruptoraceae bacterium
GCCTTCGCCGCGGGCGCCATCCAGATCCAGCGCATCGCGATGACCGTGACGTTCGACATCACGAACTGGTGGGTGCCGGTCACGGTGACGCTCGAGGCCGACCCCTACTACGACCCCCCGCCGGGCCGCGACAACATCAAGATCTTCGGGGTGCGCGAGCACCTGCTGGCCGGGCTTGCTGGACCCCTGGCGGTCGAGGGTGGCACGACCGGCGTGGACCGTTCGCTGACGACGGGCGTCAAGTTGCCGGGCGAGGCCGACGGCCCGCTGCTGGGGATCCCCGTCCAGCCCGATGAGGCGGAGCAGATCGACGTCCTCAACATCTACGACGACAGCAGCAACGCCGACGGCACCGGCGTCCTGACGGCCACCAACCTCACCGGCTTCGGAATGGCTGGCGACCTGGTGTTCGACGGCCCGACCGCGTTCGGTGAACCGGCCGTCTTCCCGGGGGGCATCAGCTTCGGACGGATCGCCATCGACGCCGACGGCAACTACCTGACCGACGCCAGCCAGACCACGGTCGAGGTCCTGCAGGTGTTCCTGGGCCAGGGCAACGACACGCTGCTGATCGAGTCCACCCTCAACCCGGCACCCGAGACCGCCGATGGCGAGCCCGCCCACCACGGGGGCATCACCATCATCCACGGCGGCGGCAATGCCCTGCGCCAGGTCGTGGGCAGCTTCACCGCGACCGACAACCTGGTCCTGCGCGACGACCGCGTGGCCTGGGCCGATGCGGACGTCGGCGTGGGCGACGTCGTCGAGTTGGGCACGGTCGGGGCCGACGGGACCTTCACGGTGATCGCCACGTTCACCGTGGTCGGGCTCGCCCAGGGAGGGACCGCACTGGTCCTCGACCAGCCATACGTCCTGGGCACGGTCTTCAACGGCGTCCGCGTCCTCGATCCGCGCACCGGCGGCGCGCGGGTCGGTGGCGACGAGTTCACCGTCACCGGCGGTGCCGGTCCCGACAGCCTCCTGGTGCTGTACGGCGACACCAGCCAGGACGGCGTGTGGTACTCGGGCGACCCGGCCAGTGCCCTGTCGGGCGCCGACTTCGGGCCCAAGCCCCACGATGCCTTCCCGAACCTGACCGACCTGAACGGCGTGCCGGTGATCCACGAGGACGCCACGTGGATCTTCGGGCTCGCCAACCCCTACGCGCGGCCCGGCAACGACATCATCGATGCCTCCGCCCTGTTCGCAGGCGTGGCCCCGGGCGCCGGCCCGACGGTCGGGATCATCGCCTACGGCGGCGAGGGTGACGACCTGATCCTGGGCTCCCAGACCGGCGACCACCTGGCCGGTGGCTCCGGCAACGACACGATCGAGGGCGGTCGCGGCGTCGACCTGGTCTACGGCGACAGCGGCTTCAACGTCGATCCCCTGACCCGCTTGCTGACCGTGCCGACGGCGAACTCCTCGGATGCCGACGTGGCCGACACGTTGTTGGCCGCCGGCGACGACGTGATCTTCGGTGAAGGACCGACGGCCGTGCTCGTCGGGACACTCGCCCCGTACGACGAGTTCGCCGACGTCATCTTCGGCGACCACGGCATCGTGGTCCAGGACACCGACGAGAACGTCCGGTACCTGCCCGACACGAACCCGCGACTGCAGCGCATCCAGACCACCGGCTGGATCCGTGACATCGCGACGGCAGAGCCCGAGGACGGTGGCGACGACGTCATCCACGGCAACGTCGGGCGTGACCGGATCTTCGGTGGCAACGGCGACGACGTGATCACCGGCGACGAGGATGCCAACGTCGTGTTCGGCGACCACGGCCACCTGATGTACATCCCCGGTGAGGCCGACGTCACGACGCTGCACCTGGTCGAGAGCATCGACTACGTGCTGGGTGGCGTGGACGTGATCACGACGGGTGACGATGACGACATCGTGGCGGGTGGCGCGCAGGGCGACGTGATCGACACCGGCGACGGTGCGTCCGTGGTGTTCGGCGACCACGGGCGGATCACCGGCATCGAGGACGCAGGGCAGAACCGACCGATCGACACCCGGACACCTGCCGATGCGTTCCAGGTGCCGACCTTCGCCCTGGTCGAGACCATCAACCCGGCCACCGGGCCAGCAGGTGTGGAGGCCGGGGGAGCGGACACCATCACCACGGGAACCGACCGCGACATCGTGTTCGGCGGGGCCGCCGGTGACGTGATCGTGGCCAACGACGGTGAGTACGACGCGCTCGGTGCCGTGGTCGCGCCGGACGGGAACAACGTGGTGTTCGGTGACTATGGGTTCCTTGACTACGTGGCCCACGACCCAAGCCCGTTCAGCCTCGACTGGGTGGCGTCCCGCGACGAAGGCTTCGGTGGCGCCGACACGATCACCACCGGGACGCGCAACGACTTCGTGTTCGGCGGCATCGGGCCCGACGTCATCTTCGCCGACACTGGTGAGAACATCGTGTTCGGTGACCATGGCCGGATCATGGGCATCGAGGTCGGCGAGTTC
Source organism: Nitriliruptoraceae bacterium (assembly GCA_035267125.1). Taxonomy (GTDB): domain Bacteria; phylum Actinomycetota; class Nitriliruptoria; order Nitriliruptorales; family Nitriliruptoraceae; genus Salsipaludibacter. Next base: position 2,482 of record DATFMD010000330.1, read on the forward strand.
AACCGGCCGATCCCGTCGCCACTGCCACCCGACTACGACCCGGACGACTACCCGGTCGCCATCCTGCAGTTGGTGGAGGGCTACGTCGCCGATGGTGGCGAGTTCGGCGGCGCCGACACGATCACCACCGGCGTGGGCCGGGACATGGTGTTCGGTGGTGGTGACGGTGACACGGTGGTGGCCAACTTCGGTGAGACTGCCGCGGTGAGTGACGGCAACAACATCGTGATCGGCGACTACGGCTACGTCGACTACCTGGTGACCGAGCGTGAGCCGGGTGACACGACCCACGACATCGACGAGATCGCGTCGTACGAGGCATGGACCAGCCTGGGTGGCGACGACGTCGTCACGACGGGCAATGCCAACGACATCATCATCACTGGTGCGGGCGATGACACGATCACGGCGGGGCAGGGCAAGAACCTCGCCTTCGGTGACAACGTCCGGATCGCGTCCGACCCGTCGGTGACCGACCTGCACGAGACCGCGTTCTCGGTCCACGAGTTCATCATCTGCATCATCGAGACGATCGGGTTCGGCGACGAGGACGGTGGCGACGACACCGTCTACGGCAGCGACGAGAACGACATCCTGTTCGGTGGCGGTGGTGACGACGTGATCTACGGCTACGGCGGTGACGACATCATCTTCGGCGACCAGGGCCGCGTGCGCTGTGCCCACGACACGCCGTACGACCCGGACAACCCCAACGGGGTGTGCGTCGACCTGGGCGGCCCGTTGGAGTTCCGGGCCACCAACACCACGACGAACACCGGGTCGGGCAACGACCTGATCTATGCCGGGTCCGGCAACGACATCGTGATGGGCCAGCAGGGCAACGACATCATCTACGGCGAGGAAGGCGACGACCTGCTGATCGGCGGATCGAACGTCGCCGGCGCGCTGGACGGTGACGACGTCATCGACGGTGGCACGGGCAACGACGCCATCGCCGGTGACAACGCCGAGTGCTGTGTCCGTCCCGACACCCTCGATCCGCGCATGCGTGCCGTCGACGGCACGACGATCCACGGCACCAGCATCCCCGACGGCACCGACGGCCACGCGCTGGTCACCGTCGACGGCGGCAACCTCTACGACCCGGCCATGATGCACGACCCCACCGGGATCACCCAGTACCGGGTCGTCCTGCTCGACCACAGCGACGCCAGCCAGGCGATCCCCGACGACGCGGACCTGCGCACCTGGGGCAACGACTACCTGGCCGGTGGCGCCGGCTCCGACGAGTTGTGGGGCCAGCTGGGCAACGACGTCATCCAGGGCGACGGCCAGGTCGACTCCTACGTCGATGCCGACGGGGTCGCGCACTGGTTCGTGTTCGAGGTGAGCACCTACGGCACGACCGCCGACGGGCCGCGACCGGTCCTGTTGCCCGACGGTCCCGACGGCACCCGCATCGGGGCGTGGCGGACGCCTGACGACACGGTCGACGAAACGCTGCACGTGAATCCGTCGATCGAGCGCGCCACCGACGGTGACGACTACATCGAGGGCAACGGCGGCGACGACACGGTGTTCGGTGGGCTGGGCCAGGACGACATCGTGGGTGACAGTTCCGACCTGTACCTGGACGGCCTGGTCGGCCAGTACGTCACGATCATGGGTGACGGGGTGCCGACGGAGGATCCGTGGGTGGTCGTGCACGTGTCCGCCGACGGACAGACGATCGTCGTTGCCGGCCGCCCGATCGAGTTCGGGACGATCGACCTGACCGTCACGGTCGACAGCACCGGGACGTCCGTGGACCTGGCCGGCGTCGTGGTGGCGCAGTCGCCGTTCAACCAGTGGGGCATCGCGTTGACCGCGGTCGGGTTCGACTGGCGGACGATCGAGACCTGCACCGGGTCTGCCTGTCGCCCTGCCGGTGCCGACATGTTGTTCGGTGGCGCCGGGATCGACATCGGCCGCAACGACCCGGGTGACGCGGTGTACGGGGCCGACGGGTCGATCGTGACGGTCCCGACCGGGCATGCCAGGGATGCGGACGTGATGGCCGGTGACAACGCCCAGATCCTGCGACTGGTCGGCACCTTCGGCCAGGAGGCGGCCGGCACGACGGCGGATCCGTACGCCTACCTGACCTTCGCCTATGACACGTACGAGGGCGGGCTGCGCCTGATTCCGCGGGCGGTCCAGTTGCTGGACTACACGCTGGGCGGACCGGCGTTCGACGCGGCATCGGCGGCCACGGACCGCGGCGCCGGCGACGAGTTCCACGGCGAGTCGGGCGACGACGTCGCCTACGGCATGCTCGGCAACGACGTGCTGTTCGGCGACGGCCAGAACGACGACCTGGTCGGGGGCTACGGCGACGACTGGTTCTCGGGAGGCACGGGCGACGATGCCATCCTGGGCGACGACGGCCGGATCGCGACCAGCCGCAACTCATCGACCGGGTGGGACCTGGACCCGAACGGGTCGACGCCGTACGGCAACCCCTGCCAGGCCGACGGCGCCACCTGCTACAGCGAGCCGCTGCATGGCGTGCTGGCGCTGCTGCCGACGGATCCGAGCAGCCGCACGATCGAGGGCAACGTCCTGGACGAGGTCATCTACACGCCGGGGCATGTCCAGGAGACCACGATCAACGTCTCGGGCGTGCTCAACCGGTCGGTCAACCTGACCCCGTTCAACGTCGACCCGATGGACATCGATCCGCTGTTCCGACCCGAGGGCGGCTACGACGACATCATCTTCGGTGGACTCGGCGACGACGCGATCCATGGCGGGTCCGGCGACGACGCCATGTCGGGCGCCGAGGCCCTGGTGGCCGGGTACGCCCCGAACTACACGACCAGTTGCCCCGACACGGGGACGCCGGCCGACTGCACCGCCGTGCGCGACGGGTTGGTGCGCATCGACTTCGGCCATCCGACCAACCCGGGTGACGTGCTGCGCTACAACCCTGACGACGTCGACGGGTGGCACTACGACCGCACCCGTCGGGCGGGCGAGTTCGACCTCTACGACGAGTACGACCCGCGCCGCACGATCCTGTTCAACGACGCTGCCGACGTGTGGGGCTGCACCGGCTACACCCCGTCTGGGAAGGTCTGCACGTCCAGCAGTCCGATCGAGGACTTCCCGCACCACTTCTTCCTCAACAACACCCATGACGAGGGCCCGGTGGTCAACGGCTGCGTGGCGTTCGCGCCCAACGGCACCTGTGAAGGCTTCGGTGACGCCAACACCGATGGCGACGACATCCTGTTCGGCGACCTGGGCAACGACTGGATCGTTGGCGGCACCGGCAATGACACCTTGTGGGGTGGCTGGGGCAACGACCTGTTGCAGGCCGACGACAACCTCGAGGTCGGCTGTCTCGCCTCGACGCCCAGCGGGACCTGCACCGAAACCGGCTCCAGCTGGCTCAACGACGGGCCCGACACCCACCCGACCTACGAGGACCGTGCCGTCGGCGGCGCCGGCCGCGACATCCTGATCGGCAACACCGGTGGTGACCGCCTGATCGACTGGGTCGGCGAGTTCAACTCCTACATCGTGCCGTTCGCACCGTTCGGCATCGCCACCGTCAGCCGCCAGGTGCCCCCGGCCCTGTTCGAGTTCCTGTACGCGCTGTCTGCAGCCCAGGGTGCTGACCCGACGCGGGCCGCCGACACCAACATCGACTTCGCCGATCGCAACGGCGAGCCCCACGGCGAGGTCGGCCTGGTCACCCAGAAGGACAAGGGCCTGTGGCAGGACCAGACCGGTGCCCCGGCCGATCCCCAGGCCGGCAACATCCCGGGTGGCAAGCGCGACGTGCTGCGCACCGCCACCTTCAACGACGGCGCCACCGACTCGTTCTACGTGGACTCGGGTGCGTTCACGGCCAGTGGGGCCACCCTGTCGGTCGCGGCCGAGTCCCAGGGCCTGGACGCCGCGGCCGTGTGGTACGTCGATGCCTACCTGCCGGTCTTCTACGAAATCCACGCCCAGGTGCTGATGGCGAAGGCCACGGGTGGCTGGAAGGCCAACGCCTACGTCATCTTCGACTACTTCTCCCCGACCGACTTCAAGTTCGCCGGCATCGACGACTCCGTCAACAAGCTGGTGATGGGCTACCGGGACGCGTCGGGCTGGCACGTGGTGCGCCAGGCCTCGGTGCAGGGCGGCGTCAGGGCCGACCGCTGGTACGACATCGTGGTCTACGTCAACGGCACCACCGTGTGGGTCGACGTGGCCGGCAAGGAACTGTTCACCCACACCTTCGACCCCCGCATCATCGACGGTGAAGCGGTCGGGCTCAACAAGGGCCTCATCGGGGTCGGGTCCGACAACGCCCGAGGCCGCTTCGACAACCTGTCACTGCAGGTGTTGCCACCCAACGTCAACGTCGACATCACCGAGGACTTCGACGACGGGTTCGGCATCGTCGAGGTCCCGCCCCTCGCCGGTTCCTGGACCGCGGCCGACGGGGTGTTGTCGGGCGGGTCCGCACCGGCCACGGCGCCGAGCCTGGTCGTGGTCGATCCCGGCGGGCAGGTCTCGGCCAACGCGTTCCTGGAGGTGACGGCGCGCATTCGGTTGTCTGCCGGTGGCATCGGCGGCGTGTTCTTCGACGCCTACGCGCCCGATGACCACAAGTACGTCGTCGTGAACCTCGCCGCCCAGCGCGTCGAGATCGGCAACGTTGCGCCGGATCGCCCAGCCGTGGTTGCCACCAGCATCGCGATGGCGCTGTCCGCCGGCACGTGGCTCACCATCGTCGTCACGATCAAGGGCGCCTCGGCGAGTGTGCTCGTGAACGGGTCGTTCGGGGGGAGTTGGGGCTTCAACAGTGCGGTGGCGGATGGCGCCTTCGGGGTGCTCGCCGTCGCCGGTCCGATCGATGTCGACAGCGTGCGCGTCCGCACGAACGGTCTCGTCGGGACCAGCGCAGCGTCGGGAGGCACCGACGATCCGGACGATCCCGTGGACCCGGTCGATCCGGTCGACCCCGGTGACCCGGACGATCCCGGCGACCCTGGCGACCCGGGCGATCCCGGTGACCCTGAACCGCCGCCGCCTCCGCCGCCACCGCCGCCTCCTCCACCTGACCCGCCACCGCCGCCTCCACCCGACCCGACCGTCTCGTTCGCCACGAGTGCGGTGACGGTGCACGAGGGTGATGCCGGCCAGACCTGGTTGGAGCTGACGGTGGTGCTGTCCGAGCCAGCTGACCACGATGTCGTGGTCTGGGTGGCCGTGACCGGCGGGACCGCGACCGAGGGTGTCGACTTCGAGCTGGGCCTGGTCGCCGTCGTCATCGCTGCCGGATCGACGACTGCCGTGATCCCGGTCGCCATCACCGGCGACACCGCTCGCGAATCCGACGAGACGTTCACGATCGCAATCGTGGATGCCGACGGCGCCACGAGCGGCGGGCAGGACGTGACGACGGTGACCATCGTCAACGACGACACGAAGGGCAAGCCCCGCTGACTCGGCGGCCTGCGGGCCTGTGCGCATCGCTGCACAAGGCGCAGCCGGCAGGGTCAGCCGGCGGTCCGTCGCGGCGTTCGCCAGTGGGGTTGCTCCTGGCCCTCACCGGTCCGACCATCAGCGCCATTGGCCACCTCGCCGATGGCGTGGCGAAATGCCACGATGGCGGGATGCCCCACGGTTGCCGTGCGCACCACCGTCTGGATGCGGCGGCTCGGCTCGTCCGCGAGACCGATCACCCGGACCCGGTCCTGGTCGGCGACGCTGGCGCCGAGTTCGGGCAGCAGCGTGGCGGCATGCCCGGTCTCGATGAAGCGCAGTCGAATCATGAGGTCGTCGAACTCGTAGCGCACGTCGGGCTCCAGCCCACGACTGCGGCAGTAGTCGACACACCAGCCGTAGGCCTGGCTGCCGACCGGCTCGAACGTCCAGGGCGCATCGGCGAGGTCGGTGATGCAGTCCACCTCGCCCCACGCTGCCGGCACCACGAGCCGCA
>DATFMD010000331.1:0-2012 GCA_035267125.1 Nitriliruptoraceae bacterium
GAACTGCGCAAGGACGCCCCGCCGAAACTCGGACGACCGGGCGGCCACGGGCGTAGCGGGCGGCCACGGGCAACAACCCTGGTGGGTGCGGGTGGTCAGTGCGGCGAACCAGCCGGTCGCACCAGCTCGGTCAGTCGACGACGGGCAGCAGGACCAGCGTGCCGGCCGGCAGTGCAGCGGACTCGAACTCGTTCACGGCCATGATCGCCTGAAGGTTCGGCCGGATGTCCTGGCCTGCCGGCGTGATCTCGTCGGCCACCTCCCACAGGCTCTCACCAGACTGCAGCGTGGTCGACCCGGCGATCTCCAGGTCAGCATCAGCGGTGGCCGTGGCACCGGCGAGGCCGGCGAACACCGCCAACACCATGGCCAGCACGATCGACACCGCGGCGATCAGGACGGGGCGGCGCCGCGCGTCGCCCTCGCCCACGGCGAAGAGGTCGTTGGCGCCACCGCGATGGTCCGGCTGGATGCTGATCAGGCGACGAGGACCGTCCGGCGTGCCGACGACGGGCACGTCCACGAAGTTCAGCCGAGTCGCCCCATTGCGCTGGCGTGCGCCTTCATCGCCGACGTTGTGGTCCGACCCGACGGCGGTGGCCAACTCCGCCACCAGCTCGTCGGTCGATGGCCGCACGTCGGGTGCCGGACGTCCCTGGCGAGACCGGTGGGACCTGATGTCGATGACGGCGCTCATTGTGGTTCCTCGGTTCGGGCGGGGTGGCGGATGGCCGGGGTGCGGTGTGGCGGGGAGTCGGTGGTGCGGACCGTATGGAGGGGGTGTGACATCCCCCGACGCCCAGATGTTCGAACGGGTGTTCGGTGCTGGTTCCGAGTATGCACAGAACACGCGTTCGAGTCAACCCGAACACGTGTACTGGACTCGATCGCCCCATCCGCCCCACCAGCCACACCGTGCACGACCCTCCAACAAACGGGTGTTCGGGGCACTTCGGAACAGGTGTTCGACTTTCGACGCCATCGCCGCTATCATCCGAACAGATGTTTGTCAGCACGAGCGCACAGCGCACGAACAGCCTGAGCCCCGTGCCGACGCGGGGCCTCCGCCGCCCGGACATCGGCGACCCACGCCGCACGACGACCCACTCGGACAGGACGACTGATGAGCGCCAACCTCACCGAGCGCCAGCACGCGATCATGGAATTCCTCCATGCCTTCACCGCCGAGCATGGCTACCCGCCGTCCGTGCGCGAGATCGGTGATGCCGTCGGACTCAAGTCACCGTCGTCGGTGCATTCGCAGTTGGCCACGTTGGAGGACAAGGGGTTGCTGCGACGGGATCCCAGCAAGCCGCGTGCGCTCGACCTCGACCCGATGACGCCGGCCTACGGCGATGCACCGACCTCCATGGCCCGCCAGGTCCCCTTGGTCGGAGAGATCGCGGCCGGCGCGCCGATCCTGGCCGAACAACAGGTCGAGTCCGTCTTCCCGCTGCCATCTGACCTGGTGGGCGAGGGCACGCTGTTCATGCTGCGCGTCCGAGGTGACTCGATGATCGAGGCCGGCGTGTTCGACGGCGACTACGTGGTCGTGCGCGAGCAGCCCACCGTTGAACAGGGCGAGATGTGCGCCGCCCTGATCGAGGGCGAGGCCACCGTGAAGTTCTTCCGCCGCACCAACGTCGGCCACGTCTACCTGGACCCCGCCAACGAGCACTACGAGCCGATCCTGGTCCGCCCCAACGACGAGGACGCCCGGATCATGGGCAAGGTCACCGCCGTCCTCCGGTCCGTTCGCTAGACCCAAAGCAGTCCCAACTGGCATGCCGGTGACGGAAGCCAGTGCGGCCAGGTGACCCGGGCTCCGCCGTCCTCCGGTCCGTTCTTCCGACGGCACGAGAACCGAAGTGTCAGGCCAGTTCCCAGGCCTCCTCAGACTCGGGGAACGGGTCCTCGTCGAGGTAGTCGCGCAACTGGATGGCGAGGTCCTCCCCCACCGTGGCGTCGATGCGGGTGCCGTCGGCGGTGTGGTCCAGTTCGTGGACTTCGCC
>DATFMD010000332.1:0-22928 GCA_035267125.1 Nitriliruptoraceae bacterium
GTTCGTAGGTCAGTTCGTACAACGACTTCTCCAGCAGGTAGGCGTCGAGCAGTCGCGAGGTCTCCGACTTCGTGTCCGGCAGGACATGGCTGGGGGCCTCCTCCAGCCAGCCGTGGAGGAAGCGGGCCCCTGTCCACATCCCCCACCACGACGCGCCCGCGGTCAGGCGCTCGACCTCGGCAGGGCTGTCGAGGCCGCCTCGCTCGAGGTGGGCGCGGGCACGCACGTGACCCGCGTAGTGGTAGGAACGGAGCATGCCGGCGATGTCGGACAACGGCGAGCGCTTGAGGCGGCGTTCACCCAACGGTCGAGCCGGTTCGCCCTCGAAGTCCAGCACGACGTAGCCACGGCCGGTCCACAACACCTGGCCGAGGTGGAAGTCGCCGTGGGTGCGGGTGCGCGACCCGGTCAGTCGATCGTCCTTCAGGTGCTGGATCCGCTCGAGCAGGTCGTCTTCGCGATCGGCGAGCGCGGTGACCCGTTCGGCAACGTCCTCGGGCAGGGTCTTGAGCGCGCGGCCCAGCGCCTGCTGCGTGCGTCGCGCCCGTGTGCGCATCGACTGGTAGACGCTGCGCTGGTACAGGGCGGTGAACGGCTCCGGCGAGAAGTCCGCATCGTCGGGGTCCGACGCCAGCGCCGCGTGCATCCGCGCGGTCGTGCGACCCAGTTGTTCCACCTGGGTGAGGTAGGGCCCGATCGCCTCGGCCACGTCGTCGGGCAGCGCCCGGCTGGCCAACCGCATCGGGGTCGAGGCCGGCACGTGCAGCACCCGTTCGCGCGGCAACTCGTCCTCGATGAACCGGTCCATGGCCGACAGTGCCTGGCGCCAGGCATCGCCCTCGTTGGGCACGAACTTCGACAGGATGGCAATGCTGCGAGACTGGCCACGCCGCCCGGTGTCGTGTTCGACCGCGCCGATGATGGCGGGCACGCGGTCGAAGTCCGTGCGCTCGGTCAGGAACCGGGTCACCTCGAGGTCGGGGTTGATGCCCTCCTCGGGTCGCCGGATCATCTTGAGGACGTAGTCCTGGCCCAAGACCACGGATGTGTTGGACTGCTCGGCCTGGAGCGGCGCCACGTCCAGGCGCGCGGCGGAGGCGGGCAGGGCATGGCGCTCGGACTTCCATGTCGTGAACGTGCCGTTGCGCCCCTCGATCGTCTGGACGCGCCGGATGGCCTCGACCAGCGCCCTAGCCACCTTGGGATCCCACAGGCCGTCGTAGAGCACGCCATCGGCGGCATCGTCATCGGTCGCCCGCATGCGCAGCAGGGCAGCCTGGGGTCGCTCCACCGCCAGCCTCGCTCCTTCCTCACCAGTCGCGAATGCGAGCGCCATCGCGTAGACGTCGGGGTTGCCCGCCGCGTACTCGACCTCGGCCAGGACCAATGCGACGGCCCCGTCCGAGCCGTCCAGCTGCGCCTGGTCGAGGATCCCGGCGCGCCGCCAGGTGCGGGACTTGCCCGCGTACCACCGTCGGCCGCGCAGGACGTCCTCGAGACGTCGCGTGATCGAGGCGAAGTGTTCACCCGACAGCATGTCGTGGCCGTGCACGCTGGTGGCCAGGACAGGCACCTGCTGGTCGTCGGCCGCTGGGGGCAGCACCGAGCCGCCGGGATAGCCGGTGTCGTGGTCCACGACCTTGGCAAGTTCGAACCAGTAGTAGCCGTAGGGGCCCGGTGTCAGGTAGTAGGGCAATTCGCCGATGGCGGGGAACGGCGTCGACCCGAACATCTCGACGGGCACCTTGCCGGCATGGTCGGACAGGTCCAGTTCGCACGCCTGACTGTGGCGCGACAGGTTTGCCACGACGAGCACTTCGGTGTCGTCGTGGGACCGGATGAACGCCAGCACCTTGGGGTTGTCGACGGGCAGGAAGGTGATGTCGCCGCGCCCGAACACGTCGTACTGGCGGCGCAGCGCGATCGAGCGCTTCATCCACCACCACAGCGACCGGGTGTTCTCCTGCTGGGCTTCGACGTTGACGGTCTCGTAGTGGTACTCGGGATCGATGATCGCCGGCAGGTAGAGGCGCTGGGGGTTGGCCTTGGAGAAGCCTGCGTTGCGATCGTTGTTCCACTGCATCGGCGTGCGCACGCCGTCGCGATCACCCAGGAAGACGTTGTCGCCCATGCCGATCTCGTCGCCGTAGTAGAGCACCGGCGTCCCGGGCAGGCTGAACAACAGCGTGTTGAGCAACTCGATGAGCCGGCGGTCGTTGTCGAGCAGCGGGGCCAGGCGACGACGGATGCCCAGGTTGATGCGCATGCGTGGGTCGCTGGCATAGACCCGACGCATGTAGTCACGTTCCTCGTCGGTGACCATCTCGAGGGTCAGTTCGTCGTGGTTGCGCAGGAACAGTGCCCATTGGGCGTTGTCGGGGATCTCGGGCGTCTGCTGGAGGATGTCGATGATGGGGAAGCGGTCCTCCATGGCGACCGCCATGTAGAGCCGCGGCATCAGCGGAAAGTGGAAGTTCATGTGGCATTCGTCGCCGTCGCCGAAGTAGGCGGCAGCATCCTCGGGCCACTGGTTGGCCTCGGCCAGGAACACCTTGTGCTCCCACTTGTCGTCCATGTGGGCGCGCAGGTCCTTGAGGAAGTCGTGGGTCTCGGGCAGGTTCTCGCAGTTGGTGCCGTCACGCTCGAACAGGTACGGGATGGCGTCCAGGCGCAACCCGTCCACGCCCATGGCCATCCAGTGGTCCAGCGCGGCCTTGACCGCGTCCCCCACGGCCGGGTTGTCGAAGTTCAGGTCCGGTTGGTGGTGGTAGAACCGGTGCCAGTAGTAGGCATCGGCATCGGCGTTCCACGACCAGTTGGAGCCTTCGAAGTCCTGGAAGATGATGCGGGCGTCCGACCACTGCGACGGATCGTCGGACCACACGTAGAAGTCGCGCTCCACACTGCCCGGCGCTGCCTTGACGGCCCGCTGGAACCAGGGGTGCTGGTCGGAGGTGTGGTTGATCACGAGTTCGGTGATCACCTTGAGGTCGCGCGCGTGCGCCTCCTCGACGAACTTCTGGAAGTCCCTGGTGGCCCCGTACATGGGGTTGACGGTGTCGTAGTCGGCGATGTCGTAGCCGTCGTCGCGCAACGGTGAGGGGTAGAAGGGCAGCAGCCACAACGCCGTGACGCCCAGCTCGGCCAGGTAGTCCAACTTGCTGGTCAGGCCCTTGAAGTCGCCGATCCCATCGGCGTCGCTGTCGGCGAATGCACGCACGTGCAACTCGTAGATGACCGCGTCCTTGAACCAGAGCGGGTCGTCGCTCGCCACGGGTGGAGCCATCGAGTACCTCGCTGTGGGGAGTCGCTGACGGGGTGTCGCGGTGCAGGCGCGTCTGCTTCGACGCTAGTGGTCTGGCACCGGTGACGAGCCGCGAACCACTGGCAGATCGGGTAGAAGACTGCCGCCCGGACCGTGAGGTCCGGGCGGCAGTTCATCGGTGCGAAGGGTCAGCCCTCCTCACCGTCATGGTCGTGGTCGTGGGGACCTTCACCGCCGAGGGGGCCGGCGAAGGTGTGCTCGGGACCGGCGAACTCGGTCGGCAGGCGCAGCGGGTTGGAGCCCGGCACGGCCTCGCCCGGCACGCCGTTGACGGCCTCGGTGGAGTACGACAGCGTCAGCACCGCGTGGGCGACGGCACCGGAGTTGGCTGCCAGCGCCGCGTTGCTGTTGTTGTCGTAGGTGTCACAGGCCAGGTGGTAGCACGGGTCGAACTGGTCGCCCGCCGTACCGCCCCAGATTGCTGCCTGCTCCGGAGTCTTGATGACCTCGGCACCGGTGAACAACCCACTCGACGGGATGCCGTTGTTGATGAACGCCTGGTAGTCACTGCGTCCGGAGAAGGCACTGTCGTCGTAGGGCACGCCCGCGAAGGTGAAGTACTGCTCGAACAGGTCCTCGATCGCTGCCGATCCGTCCGGTACCGGGGCACCAGCAACGAATGACGACTCGTCGGCGTCGTAGACCCCGATGAAGTAGTTCGGCGAGCCGACCATGTCGAAGTTCAGGTAGGCCGCGATGCGGTCGAGTTCCTCCTGCGGCTGCTTGTTGACGTAGGACGTCGAGCCGACCAGGCCCTGCTCCTCGGCGGCCCACCAGCCCAGGCGGATGGTGTTGACGGGCTCGAGCTTGCGGATCAACTGGGCCAGCTCCAACAGCACGGCCGAGCCGCTGCCGTTGTCGTTGATGCCCGGTCCCGCAAGGACCGAGTCGAGGTGTGCGCCGGCCATCACGACGTTGTCGTCGTTCTCACCTGGCAGTTCTGCGATGACGTTGTAGTCGGTGCGGGTCTCGATCAGCACGCGAACCCGCGCGGTGGCGTCAGCCTGGGACAGGGCCACGCCCTGGTCGAAGCTTGCGCCGACGACCGGGATGCCGTGGAACACCGGGCTGCCGTCATCGCGCGACGAACCATTGGCCACGATCAGGCCTTCACGAGCGGGCGTGTTGCCCTGGTTGAAGATGATGACGGCCTCGGCGCCGGCCAACTCGGCCCAGTAGGCCTTCTCACCAAAGTTGCACGTCCCGCGCTGGACCAGCGCGATGTCGTTGTCACCGGTGAACAGGCTGGGGTCGTAGTCGTCTGCTGTGCATCCACTGTCGCTCGCGCGATCACCGTCGAGGTTGATGTCGACCGGGATGACTGCGCCGGTGACGTCACCAGACCCACTGCCGGTGAAGGCACCGGTCGGGTAGGTGGCATCGACGGGAGTGAGTTGCCGGAGCAGCGACGGGGACGAGTAGGTGATGTCGACCGGGTCGAGCGAGACATCCCAGCCTGCGGCTTCGAGCGTGTCGACGACGTAGTCGACACTGCCGGCGTAGCCCTCGGTGCCCGCGGCACGCGAGTCCGGGTAGTCGGGGTCGGTGCTGGCATCGGCGATGGCCTGGAGGGCCGCCTGGTGCTCACGCACACCGTCGACCGTCATACATGCCAACAACTTCTGGAGCGTGTTGTTGTTCTGCTTGTCACAGGCGTTTCCGGGCTTGGCCTGGGCCGGCGCAGCCGCGACGAGCGCGGCCGCGAGCAGCCCAGCGATGGCGATCACGAGCACGCGGATGCGGCCGCGGGTCGTGTGGGGGGTGAGGTGCGTCATTGGTTTCCTCGGGTGTTGGCTCCTTCGTCGTGTCGGCTGACACGACGAAGGGCCCAAACTAGACGCGAAGCCGCGCGAGCGAAACTGCAATGGGATGCCCAGCGCACGTCGGCACCGACGAGTTTTCGGCATCCCGGAGCCAAAGGTGACCGAGGGCGACGACAGGCATCGAGTCGCGCATGCACGCGGACCGTTGCCGGGTCCCGGGTCAACGGTCTGCTGCCCGGACCTCGCGGTCCGGGCAGCAGGCGAGGGCGGACCGCTCCAGTCAGCGGCGGCCGAGGGGGACGAACACCGTGGCGCTGGCAGTGCTCGTGTTGCCGGCGTCGTCGGTCGCTTCCCAGGTGAAGGTGTAGGTGCGTCCCGCGCCGGTTCCGGACCGTTCGGCCCTGACCTTGAACTCGGTGTCGGACAGGACGACGATGTCGTCGGTCGTGTTGCCGTCGCCGTCACCGTTGTCGGGTTCGTCCGACACGGCCGACACCAGCGTCACCTCGACGTCGTCGTCGAAGTCGTCGGACACCGTGATGGTGGCCGTGACGTCCACGTACTTGTGGTTCCTCTGGTTGATGACCGACGGGTCGACGGTCACCTCCAGGGTCGGTGGGGTCACGTCGGTGGGCACCAGGTCCAGGCCCACGATGACGGGATCGTGGTCCGACGAGCGATAGGGGTCCACTGCATAGATCGGCAAGGCATCCGACTCGCGCTCGAACGATGCCTCCGCCGGGTCCTGGATCGCGTCGTTGTAGTCGAACACCGGGACCTCGTCGGCGTTGATGTGCCAACGGGTCGCACCGGTGACCTGGGTTGTCAACGACTCGTTGGTCATCACGTAGTCCAGGTAGCCAAGTTGCCCATCGAACACGTAGGTGTAGGCGTCGTCGCCACCGAAGGCGTGGTTGAGGTCGGTGTAGCCGGCGTCCTCGAGGGCCACGATCGCGTCCTCCTGGGCGTAGGCATTCAGGTCGCCCAGGATCATGGTGTCCTCGTCCCCGGATCCGGTCGGGTCACCCGCAAGCCAGTTGGCCAGTGCGACGGCCGCCTGTGTGCGCGTCTGCGAGCAGTTGGCCTGCCCGTCCTCGATCGACTCGTCCTCACCGATGTCGGCGCAGTCCGAGCCCTTGGACTTGAGGTGGTTGACGGCGGCGGTGAATACGCCACCGGTGTCGACCTCGCGGAAGGTCTGGGCCAACGCGGGACGGTTCTTCGTGTCGATGAAGGTGGGATCGACCGAAGAATCGAGGATGGCGTGGTCGCCCACGGCCTCGACCGTCGCGGTCTTGTGGATGAAGCCGACCTTGATCGAGTCGGTCCCGATCTCGCCGGTCTCCACGGCGGCATAGGTGTCGGCGCCGACCACCGCGTTCAGGGCGTCCACGAGGTTCGCAACCGCACTGTCGTTGTTCTCGATCTCGACCAGACCGACGATGTCGGCATCGATCTCGGCCAGCGCCGACACGATCTTGTCCTGCTGGCGGATGAACTCCGCATCCGAATCCGCACCTCGACACCCTGCCTGGCAGGTGCCGACGCCGTCGATCGAGGTGAAGTAGTTCAACACGTTGAAGCTCGCGACGGTCAGGCTGCCGCCGACATCGTCGGGCGCGTCGGTGCGCGGGTTGTCGCGCGTGAAGGTGTAGTCGTACCCATCGATCGGGCGGATGCGCCAGGCATCAGTGCCGGTCTGCCCGGCGAACGACCAGTGCATGACGCCGGTCAACCCGTCGACGGTGTCGCCACCGCGCACGTAGTTGTCCAGGGACAGCCCACCGTCGGGCCACGAGGCCGTCGGGTAGGGATAGGCCTCGTCGGTGGCACCGTTGATGGGGTCGTTCTGGGTGTTGTTGTCGTCGTCGAGGATGATGCGACGAGTCTCCAGGTCGGCGAGGAAGGCCGCGTATCCATCGACGCTGGGCGCAGCGTCGTGCGTGAACTGGAACGGCCGCGCATCGGCGGTCAGCACCAGTTGGCCGTAGCGCGCCAGTTCGAAGTACTCGCTGACCGCGAGGGTCCCCGGGAACGTGACGACCATGCCCTCGATCGACTCGAAGGTGGCCTCGTCCAACGTGGATCCTCCGGCCGGCAACGCCACCGCTGTGGCCGCCGGCAGGGCAACGCCGCTGCCGTCGATGACGATGTCGTCGGCACCGGCCGGTTCGACCTGGGTCATGCCGAAGAACTCGTCGACCTCGCCGGTCACGGTGACCAGGTCACCCACGGCCAGGTCTGCCGGGCAGAAGCCCCGGCAGAAGACGAACACACCCTCGGAGGTGGCAGGGTTCGAGTCCGCGTCGACGTCCTCCTCCTGGACGAAGAAGGCGTCGAGCTCGTCGTTGGCGGTGAACAGCGACGTCACGACTGCCTGGATCTCGACCAGGTCGCCATCGAGCGGCGATGCCGGACCGTCGCCCTGCACCTCGTGGACGAACACCGGCGTGGCGTCGTCACCGCCGCCCCCGCCGTCACACGCACCGGCGGCACCCGGGGTCGGCGCCTCGGTGCACCACGTCGCCGACACGTTCTCGGAGGTCTCGTCGCTGCCGGCGGCACCGTTGCCACCGGACTGCGCCTCGGTTCCCTCGGCCAGGTCGCCACGCTGCCACGACTCGCCGTTGGCGTGACTCGAGGCGGCCACGACGTCCTGCGCGGAGATGGCGGTGTCGGGCAGGTAGGCCGTGGCGTCGCCATCGGCGTCGGGCCCATCGGTTGCCACACCGGTCTTGTCGACGGCTTCGGCCTTGTCACCCCAGACCACGTAGTCGAGGTCGGCCACCACGTCGCTGGCCCCATCCCAGGTGTAGAGGACGACGACCTCGCCACTGTTGGTCAGGCCGCCCTGGCCGTTGATGCTGCCCGGCAACGCCTCGCGCATGACGGACTCACCGTCGGCGCTGCCGTCATCGAAGAGTTCGTAGGTCGGGGCGGTTCCGTACTCGGCCACGAACCCGGCGGAACCGGACATGGCGACCGTCTGGTACTCCCCGGCCGCGATCGATGCGCCATCCGGGAACCGCGCGTTGAAGTCGCCGAAGCCACCGCCACCAGCGTCGGTCCCGGTGACGATGTTGTAGTAGTACGCGCCACCGCCCGCGAAGGTGGCATCAGAGAGGTAGACGTCGGACAGGTCCAGGGCGCTGTCGCCGTCGTTGTGGATCTCGACGAACTCTCCTGCGGTGGGCGTCACCACGATCTCGGTCAGCAGCAGGTCCGCAGCGTCGTCGCCACCGCCACCGCCGCCCCCGTCACCGGCGGTGTAGGTCCCGAGCGGGAACGGTGTTGCCGCCGTTGCGTTCGTCGCCTCGCCATCCAGGGCGTTGGGGCCCGAGAAAGTCCAGTTGCCCAGTTCGAAACTCGCGCCGTCCTGGCCGGTGTCGTCGACGCGGTATGCCCAGCCGTCCTGGTAGTCCCAGGGTTCACCGGTTCCGTCGGTGTTGATGTCGCCGAACACGTCGACGACGGCGCCATCCTTGAACAGCTCGATGGCGTCGTCGCCGTTGATCGATGCAGCCGAACCGGAGACGAAGGTCGGAGCAAACCCGAAGAAGTTGCCGAACTCGATCGACTCGGTGGCCACGTACAGGAAGTCACCTGCCGAGGCAGACCCGGACAACTCCAGTTCCGAGCCGTCACTGCCACCACCATTGTTGGCTGACCCGACGCCGTAGGTCGACAGGTCCGCGATGTCGTTGACTGCGTGCAGCTCGATGGCCTTGGGTAGACCGCCCGGCAGGGGACCGTCGATGACACCGCTGATCACCATGTCGCCGGTCGCTGCGCGCGCAGGCGGGGCGGTCACCAGGGCGGTGACGAGGCTGGCCACCAGGACCAGCAACGCGCCGATGGTGGTCGAGAGACGACGAGGGGAGGTGAGGGTCATGTGCGAGTGTCCTGTGGCCGAGCGGTTCGGGCCACGCTAGCGATCCGTCCGTTGCGATTCACTGTCCGGGCGGTTGCCGCCCGACTGCGATGCACCCTCGATCCCCCACCGATCCACACCGATGGGTCCGGGTCGGTGACGGCGCAGTTCACCAACGGGGTCGGCATCGTCAGCCGGAAACGGGAACGACTCAGCCGCGCAGGTCGCGGCGGTCGAACAAGGGGATCGACATCGCCACCAGGAGCGCGGCCAGTGCCGCCAGCAGCCCAGCGTCGGTCCAGTCCATCCCGTTGTTGAGCGGATCGCTGCCCAGGTACCAGTCGAACGGGGACAGGTTCGCCCAGTCACCCAGGGTGGGCGACAACGGCAGGAACGACCATGCGAAGTAACTGACCAGCGCCACCCCCGTGGAGACCATCGTCGCCCACCGAGTCCGCCCGGTGGCGGCACCGACGGCCAGCGCGATGGCCCCGAACACCACTCCCAGAAGCGTGACCAGCGCGGTCGTGGCCGCCACGTTGGCGATCGCCACGTCGAGACCGCCCACGACCACGCCGATGGCGACACCCGCGAAGGCGATGACGCCGAGCACCACGGCATACAGGACCAGCACGCCCGCCTTGGCCAGCACGACCTGCCGTCGCGGCACGGGGTTGGCCAGCAGCAGGCCCATCGTGCGCTGTTCCTCCTCCCCTGCCACGGCCTTCGCACCGACACTCACCAACACCGTCAGGAAGGCGATCGGCATGACGATCGAGTACGTCTCACCCTGCAGCCACCCGGCCGCGGTCGCCATGTCGGCCTGGCCAACCATCGCCATCAGGGCGTCCGGGAACTGGTCCACGACGTCGGTGAACCCCTCCGGCAGCAGGTTGAAGAGTGGGCCGTAGACCATGCCCATCGAGAACACGATGGCGGCGACCACGACGAGCAGGCCCTGGTGGTCGGCCGTCGACCTGGCCATGATCGACGAGACCCGCGCCGATCCGGCCACCCGGTCGGCGACCTGCTTTGTCATGGGGTGCGCGCGCAGGCGATCGACGAGCGTCGTGCGTCCTCGGCGTTCCCGCAGGTCGCGACGGTCCAGGCCCACGAAGGCGTTGCCGGCCAGCACCACCGTCACGCCGACCTGCATCGCCAACCAGCGGCCATCGATCCCGTTGACCTCGGGCTGGTGGCCGGAGAACCAGTACCACGGTGACCACTGCGCCCACGCCTGTCCGCCGTCGAACAGCGGCAGCAGCGACGCCAGCAGGTAGGACAGCACCATCGCACCGGCAGCGACGCCCGATGCCGCGGTGCGGTTCCCCGACCATGCTCCGATGCACGCCGCCAGCATCCCCCACAGCAGCGCATTCGCGCCCATGTGCGTCATCATCGCCACGAGGTCGACGGTGCCGACGTCGACGCCCAGCACGTCGGGCGCAACCGCTGCCACGGCCAGCATCACCACCGCACCGAGCGTGGTCAGAGCGACGAGCGCAGCCAACTTGGAGGCCAGGACACGGCCGCGGCTGCGGGGATTGCCCAACAGGAGACCCAGGGTTCCGTCCCGTTCCTCACCGGCGATGGAGCTGGCCCCGATCGACACCGACAGGCCGGCGAGCGTCAGTGCGCCCATGAACCCGTAGATCGCGCCGTAGGCGATCCCGGCCGTCCCACCCACCTGGTCACTGATGCCCATGAGGTCCAGCATGGCCGGTGGCATGTCGTAGTAGAAGGACACGTCGATGTCGGCGTACACGGCCATGCCGAACAGCAGCATGAGCCCGACCGCGACCGCGCCCAGCAGCTCCTGGGCACCCCGATCGCGCAGGGAGCGTGTGAACACCGTCGTGCCCATCACGCCCTCGCCTGCTCGCGAGCCGAGCCAGTCGCCGCAACGTCGTCGCGGTAGTAGGCCAGGAAGATCTCTTCGAGGTCCGCCTCTTCGCTGTTGATGTCGACCAGGTGGTGGCGGCCGGTCGCCACGGCCAGCAGTTCCTCCATGTCGCCGTCGAAGGACAGCATGATCGCGTTGCCGCGAAGCTCGGTGTCGCGCACGCCGTCGACCGCCTCGAACTCCGCTGCGTCGACGGGAGCGTCGAAGGCCAACTCCACGCGACGGATGGCCTTGGAGCGCAGGTCGTGGACGCCCTCGACGTCGACGAGGTGGCCGTTGCGGATGATTCCGACCCGGTCGGCCACGCGCTGCACCTCCGACAGGGTGTGGCTGGACAGGAACACGGTGCGCCCGTCGGCCGCAACCTCGCGCATCATCTGCTGGAACTCCTGCTGCACCAACGGGTCGAGACCGGCCGAGGGCTCGTCCATGATGATGAGTTCTGGTCGGTTCATGAAGGCCTGGATCAGGCCGACCTTCTGGCGGTTGCCGCTGGACAGGTCCCCCACCTTCTTGTCCAACTGGGCCGACAGGCGGTGTGCGAGCGCGTCGACGTGGCCCCAGTCGACCCCGCCCCGGAGGTTGGCGAAGTACGCCAGGGTGTCCTTGCCGGTCAGGCGGGGATACATCGACAGGTCGGATGGCAGGTAGCCGATGTGGCGCCGGATCTCGACGGCATCCGCATGGCTGTCGAAGCCGAGGATGTGAGCCGTGCCACTCGTCGGTCTGATCAGGTCCAGGATCGTCCGGATCATGGTGGTCTTGCCGGCACCGTTGGGGCCGAGGAACCCGAAGACCTCACCCCGCCGGACGTCGAGGTCGAGGTCGACGAGGGCCGGGAAGTCGCCGTAGTGCTTTGTCAGCGCCCTCGTCCTGATCGCCGGCCCCGTGGCCGACCCGGTGCCAGGTCCCGTGCCAGTGGAAGGCGATGGTGTCGTGGTCATTGCGTTGCCTTGGTGTCGGTCTGGGCACGCCAGGCGGCCCGGAAGCGATCATCGGTGAAGAGTCCGTCGGTGTACAGGTCGAGCATGATCGGCGCGGCACGCACGGCGGCGGCGACGTCGTCGTCCAGGCCCAGCGTCCGTTGCAGGTGGGCCATCAGGATCATGTGCCCCAACCCGACGTTGAGCAGCACGGCGGCGCGGGCTTCGGGGTCGTCGCTCGGTTCGAGCACGCCGGCCTCCACACCGGCCGCCAGGTAGGCGACCGCGTCCGCATGGAGGCGCTGGTACAGCGCATGGCCGACGTCGCCACCCTCGGCCAGTGACCGGGCGAGGTAGGCCATGGCCGGGACGTACTCCGCGGCAAGGTCCGCGTACTCGTCACCCGACGGCACGAGGCTGCCGGTCATCGCGGCAAACTTTCCCTCGGCGATCTTGGCCAGCAGGTGCTCGTCGACCGCGTCACGCAGGCCCGACTTGGACCCGAAGTGGTGGACCACGAGTGCAGGTGACACGTCCGCCGCCTCCGCGATCGCGCGCACGGTCGTGCCGTCGAACCCGTCCTCACCGAACAACCGCAACGCCGCATCGCGGATCCTTGCGCGTGCAGTGCGATCGTCGGTGTCGCCCACCTCAGCCGTACTGGGCGTCTCGGGCGCATCGGGCGCATCGGCCGTACTGGGCGTCTCGAGCGCACCGGGCGCAGCGGGCGCAGCGGGCGCACCGTCGACATCGGGCGCACCGTCGACATCGGGTGCGCCGGATGGAGGCGACGAGGAGATTCGGGCTGCTGAACTCATGTTCAGTATGCTAAACGCTTGTTCAGCCCTCGTCAAGCAGTCGTCGACGGGCCTTCGGACAGCACCGACGCCATGGAATGACCGGGCCCGAGATGGCCTTGCAGACCATGCTGGTCTGCCGAATCAGGCTGAGGTCAGCAGCAGCGACCGAATTGGGCACGCTGCCCGCCACCGCCAAGGAGACCTCGAATGAACACTGCACTGTGGATCACCCAGATCATCCTCGCCCTGGTCTTCCTCGGCGCCGGATTCGTCAAGCTGACCAAGTCTCGAGAGTTCCTCGAGCCACGCATGACCTACGTCGAGGACATGACGGACTCGCAGGTCACCATCACCGGTGTCGTCGAGGTGCTCGGCGCGCTGGGTCTCGTGCTGCCGGGCCTGACCGGCATTGCACCGATCCTGACCCCGATTGCCGCCAGTGGCCTCGTGATCGTGATGATCGTGGCGGCCGCGCTGCACGTGAAGCGCGACGAGATGCCCAACATCGCGGTCAATGTTCTGCTCGCAGCCATGGCCGCATTCGTCGCATGGGGACGGTTCGGCGAGTACGCCCTGTAGCCGTCAGCGTGGTGGAGACCAGGGCGGCCGGTCTACTGGGGGTGGACGGCGAACACGTGGGCAGGCAGTGACGGGTCCAGTTCGACGTACTGGTCGGCGCCCTGCCAGAACCACCTGTTGCCGGTCAGGCGATCGTCGACCAGGAACCACTGGTCCCATTCGACCCCGAGCGCACCGAGGTCGAGGTGGATCGTGGTGCCCTGGGGCCACTGCGTGTCGAGGCTGATCACGACCAGCACGGTGTCACCACTGTCGGCGTCACGCTTCGAGTAGCACAGCACCTGGTCGGAGTCCGTCGCGTGCAGGCGCAGGTTGCGCGTGGCCTGCAGGGCCGGATGGTCACGACGGATCCGGTTCATCGTGGTGATGAGCGGTGCCAACGAGTCCTCGCGGTCGAGGTTCCAGGATCGCAGTTGGTACTTCTCGTTGTCGAGGTACTCGTCGTGGTCGGCACGGGCGAGGTTCTCCTGCAGTTCGAACACCGGTCCGTAGATGCCCCAGTTCGACGACATCGTGGTGGCCAGCAGGAGGCGCTGCACGAACATGTTGCGACCACCGAACTGGAGGTGGCGTGGCAGGATGTCGGGCGTGTTGGGCCAGAAGTTGGGTCGGTAGTACTCGGCAGCGTCGCTGTCGGTGAGGTAGCGCAGGTACTCCTCGAACTCCCACTTGGTCTCGCGCCAGGTGAAGTACGAGTAGGACTGGTTGAACCCGCGCTTGGCCAGTCCCTCCATGATCCGGGGGCGGCTGAAGGCCTCGGCCAGGAAGATCAGCTCAGGATTGTTGGCCTTGAGGTTCGCGATCGCCCATTCCCAGAACCGGAACGACTTGGTGTGGGGATTGTCGACGCGGAAGACGGTCACGCCCTTGTCGACCCAGAACGCCATGACCTCCAGCAGCGCGTGCCACAACCCGTCGGCATCGTCGGTCTCGAAGTTGAGGGGGTAGATGTCCTCGTACTTCTTGGGAGGATTCTCGGCGTACTGGATGGAGCCGTCGGGGCGCTTGCGGAACCACTCCGGGTGCTCGGAGACCCACGGATGGTCGGGCGAGCACTGGAACGCGATGTCCAGGGCGACGTCGATGCCGTGGTCCTGTCGAGCAACCGTGACCAGGTCGACCAGGTCGTCGACGCTGCCCAGTTCGGGATGGACGGCGGTGTGGCCGCCCTCGGCACCACCGATCGCCCAGGGGACGCCGGGCTCGTCGTCGGTGGCCGTGACCGAGTTGTTGCGCCCCTTGCGATGCGTCACCCCGATCGGGTGGATGGGCGGCAGGTACAGGACGTCGAACCCCATGTCTGCGATCCGCGGCAACTCCGCAACGACGTCGCGAAGCGTGCCGTGCTCGTCGGCGGCTCCCAGCGACCGCGGGAACAGCTCGTACCACGACGAGAACCGGGCCCGGAGCCGATCGACATCCACTTCGAGGGGGTCCGACGACGTGGCGAAGTGGCGACGATCCTCTGTCGCCATGGCCGCGGCCAACTCGTCGGACAGGCCGGCAGCGACCCGCTCGGCCTCGTCGGCAGACGAGTCGTCCAGGAGGGTCGCGACCTCACGGATGCGGGCGGCGCGGTCGTTGCGGCGACGACCGGCAGTGGCTCGCAGCAGGGCCGCACCGGTGCGCAGGTGGGCGGGGACGTCGACGTTGGCGGCGGCCTTCTTGCCCAGGTCGAGGCGCCACGTCGTGAAGTGGTCGATCCATGCGTGCACGCGATACTCGAACCGCCCCATCGAGGCGATCGAGAACGAGCCGACCCAGGCATCTTCGCCGGCGTTGGTGACCGACATCGGGGCCTCGGACCACGACTTCGTTCCGACCTCGCGCCACTGGACCACGGCTGCGATCCGGTCATGGCTGTCGGCGAAGACGTGCGCCGTCACAATGACCTGCTCGCCAACGACGCGACGGATGGGGAATCGACCACCTTCGACGGATGGGGTCACGTCGGCGATGAGCACGCGCCGGCGTGGCTCGGCAGGCATGGGCGAGGGGGTGGGTGCGGGCACGAGGAACTCCACGTCGACTGCTGGATCGATGCTGTGGACACCATGGTGCCGGATCGTGGCGTCACGAGTGGCTGGTTCCGGTGGCAGAACGGCCGTTGGCGCGTCGAGTCCCGTCGCCAACACCCTTTCGTCGTCCACGCCCACGATCGAGAAGTGCCCGGGCACGACGAGGCCCCGATCGGCGACTGCATGGCGGGCCTCAGCCACCCGGTGGCGGTGGTCCGACCGACTGTCGCCGCACGGGTGGACAGTACTCCCGTCGCGGCTCGTGGGGACCCAGTGCGGCATCCCGCGGCGCGGTGTCGAGGAGCGTCTCGACAGCCCACCGCCCCATCGCCTCGTGGGGCAGGGCCAGGGTCGTCAGCGGCGGGTCCAGCCCCTCGGCCAAGGCCTCCATGTCGTCGAACCCCACGATCGAGACGTCGTCCGGGATCCGCATGCCGCGTGCCCGGATCTCCTGATAGGCGCCACTGGCCATGCGGTCGTTGAAGCAGAAGATGCCGGTGGGCGGGTCGGGGAGGTCGAGCAGGGTTCGCACGGCGACCCGGCCACCCGACGGTGTGATCGGGTCGAGGCTCTCGACGACGAGGTCGGGGTCGGCCGCGAGACCGGCCTCGGCCAGCGCCTGCCGGTATCCGGCGAGGCGGAGCCGGTGGGCGGGGATGTCGTGCGAATCGTTGATGAACCCGATTTGCCGATGCCCGGCCTCGACCAGCATCATCGTGGCGTCGTGGCCCCCACGCTCGTCGTCGGGCACGACCGCCGGGAAGCGCCCGCCGGGGTCGTAGGCATCCAGCAACACGACCGGGACGTCACCGTGGAGTTCCGGGATCGTCAGCGCCCGGTGGTACAGGGCTCCGAACATCAGGCCGTCGATGCGGCGATCCATGAACTCGTTGACTGCCTCGAGCTCACGCTCGGGATCGCCCTCGGTGTTGGCCAGCAGGAGCATGTAGCCACGTTCCCGTGCCGCAGCCTGGGCGCCGGCGACCATCCCCCACCCGACCGAGGTCGTGGCCAGCCGGTCCGACAACATGCCGATGGTCCGGGTGGAGGACGTCCGAAGGCTGGCGGCCACGAGGTCACGTCGGTAGCCCAGCTGGGTGGCCACCGACCGGACCCGTCGTTTCGTCTCCTCGGCCAGTCGCGTTTCGGCGTTGCTCAGGACCAGCGACACGGTGGTCTTGGACACTCCGGCGACCCGGGCCACGTCTGCCATGGTCACGCGCCCCGGTGGGTTGGGGCCTGAAACGGGTGGCGACATTCGGCTGGGCGTCCTGCGTGGGGTCAGTGGTCAGACGCGAAGATAGAGGTCGAGCGGCGTGGGTTGCGTCAAGGTGCCGAAGTCCGGTCCCGGTCGATTGTCGAAGCCGAGGACCTGCAGACGTCCTTCGCGGTCACGCACCACCTTGTTGCTGTACGAGCCCAGTGGCCCGATCCTGGTCGCCTCGTCGAGGTGCGCCGGGCCCAGCGGCCCGTCCATCGGTGCGGCGTAGCTGCCCGACTCGATGCCCAGTGACTGCCGGTGCGCAGGAATGCCGTCCGGCGCGTAGCTGTAGACCAGCAGGTGGCCCCGGTCGGTCACGACCACCTGCGGAACCTCGAGATACCCGATTCCCGAGGCCCCCGTCAGGGGGGGACGAACCTCCCACTCCGCGAGGTCGGGCGACCACGCGTGGCCGATCACGCCAGCCTTCGACGGCGTGACGTCCGGGACGCGAGCCGTGATCAAGGCGTGGAAGCCGTCGCCGTCGGGATCCTCCAGGATCCACGGATCACGCCACGCCTCGTCGTGCCATCGGTCGGCGTCCATCCGTTCGTACCACTTGGCGTCTGCCTCGATGAGGGGATTGTCGGGATGCCGCGTCCAGGTCTGCAGGTCGGGCGAGGTGGCCAGCCCGATGCGTTGCACCTTGCGGTCCTCGACGGTGCTGCAGCCCGTGTAGAGCATCGCCCAGCCGTACACGTCGTGGCGGATGACCGAACCGGTCCACACGGCCGCGTCGTCCCACGCACCCGGATCACCGGTCGACAGGGCCGTTCCCATGGGAGTCCACGTGCGCAGATCGGTCGACGTGGCATGGCCGACCGAGGCGTTCCAGTGGCGCAGGTCGGGATCACCCAGGCTGCGCGCCGCCTGGAGGTGGAACAGGTGATACCTGTCGCCATCGTCTGCGATCCAGAAGTCCCACAGCCAGTGCTCCTCGAGCCGAAGTCCGGGTGCCATCTAGCCCTTCACCCCCGAGGAGGCGACACCCTGGACGAAGTAGCGCTGGAAGACGAGGAAGACGATCAGCAGCGGCAGGGTCATCATGGCGGCGTAGGCCATGATGTCACCCCACTGGATCGGCGGGGTGGTCTGGAACGTCCCGATGCCCAGCGGCAGCGGGCGGACCTCGATCCCACGGGTGACCATGACCGGCCACAGGAACTGGCCCCACGAGAACAGGAAGCCCAGGATCGCCATCGTGGCGTACACCGGCTTGGCCAGCGGAGCGATCACGCTGACGAACGTGCGGACCGGCCCCGCCCCGTCCACTCGGGCCGCCTCCTCCAGCTCGATCGGGATGTCGAGGAAGAACGTGTAGAACAGGTAGACGAACAGCGGGTTGGCCACGAAGGGCAGGATCTGGATGATGTAGGTGTCGAGCATGCCGACCTCGGCGCCCATGAACAGCAGCGGCACCGCAAGGGCCTCGAACGGGATGATGATCAGCGCGACGATCGACGCCACCAGCAACCCCTTGCCACGGAAGCGCAGGCGCGCCAAGGCGTAGCCGAACAGGCTGTTCACGATCAGTCCCCCGCCGACGATGACGCTCGAGATCAGCACGGAGTTGAAGAAGACCCGGATCACCGAGGCGCGCTCGATCGCGTCGGCGTAGTTCTCGAAGCCGACGAACGGGCTCGGGATGAACGCGCTCAGCGACCCACTGCCCGACAGCACGGCGTCATCGGGCTTGAACGACGACACGAACATGAACACCAACGGGAACAGGAAGAACACGGCCATGGCCACCATGACGACCCAGATGCCGATGTCGACCAACCGCTTGCGACGTCGCGCCGCGGCGTCGTCCGTGTCGCTGCTGGCGGGGATGGTGACGGTTCCAGTGCTCATCAGACCTGCCCTTCTTCCTTGACGAATCGCCGCTGCACGATCGTGATCGTCAGCACGATCAGGAAGAACACGACGGCGATGGCCGACCCGACCCCGATGGCCTGGCGGTTGAACCCGGTCTCGACCATCTCCAGCATCATCGTGCGGGTGGCGTTGAGTGGTCCCCCTGGACTCTGCGGCATCAGGTAGACCTGGTCGAAGAGGCGGAACGCGAAGATCGTCGTGACCGTGATCACGAAGATCAAGCCGTTGCGGATGCCGGGCAGCGTCACGTTGGTGAACTGCTGCCAGGGGGTGGCACCGTCGATCGCGGCTGCCTCGTACAGCGTGTCAGGCACGTCCTGCAGCGCCGCGAGCAGGATGATCATCTGGAAGCCGACGCCCTGCCAGACGGACACGATCATCACGGCCGGCAGCGCCCACGTCGTCGAGTTCAGCCAGTCCGGCGCGAAGGCACCGAAGGTGATCGTCTCCATCACCGCATTGATCAGGCCGTTGGGGTTGAACAGCAGCACCCAGATGGTGGCCGCCGCCGCCATCACGGTCACGACCGGCAAGAAGTAGATCGTCCGGAAGATCGTGCGGCCGGGCATCTTGCGATTCACCAGGATGGCCAGGCCCAGGGCCAATGCGGTCTGGACGGGCACGACCACCACGACGAAGATCGTGTTGTTGAGCAGCCCGCGCCAGAACGTGGGACTGGTGAGCACCGACACGTAGTTGTCGACGCCGACGAACCGGGTCGGCAACGGCGAGATGAGCCGCGCATTCGTGAAGCTGAACACGATCGCCAGGACGAACGGCAAGACCAGGAACAGCGCCAGGAAGAGCAGTGCCGGGGTCGAGAAGGCCCAGGCAACGGCACCCTCGTTGCGCCGCGTGGGCGCAGGCCCGATCTCGGGTACCTCGGTGTCGGCAGCGGCGGGCTGGGAAGCCATGGACGTCCTCCTGGAGCGGCACGGACAGCGGCATGACGTGCGGTGGATGGGTCAGCGGTTGGTCGGGTGAGCCCTGGATCGCGTGGCACGCCACGAGGTCCGAACGGTCCCGGCGTGCCGACGACGCGGTGCCGGTCACGTCGGCCCGGAGCCGTGCTCGCAGAGCACCGGGCAGACGTGTCGCTCAGCTGGGCGGGGGGTATCCCTCGTTGGCAGCGATGTCCTCATCGATGGCCGCAGCGGCCTCGTCGAGGGTCGTCTGGACGTCGGCGCCCTGCACGATGTCGTCGATGACCTTGCGAAACTCGCCAGTGATCGTCGGGTAGGCAGGAGTCACCGGGCGCGGCACCGCGACGTCGGGGGCCTGCTGCAACTGCTCGACGAACAACTGGAGGTCACCACCCTCCCTGTAGAGCTCCGATGCGTCGATCGCCGTCTGGGTCCCGGGCACGGCCCCGTTCGCCGTGGTGATCTCGGCGATGACGTCGTCCGACATGAGGTACTCGATGACGGCCCACGCCGCGTCCGGGTCCTCCACCGTCGAGCTCATCCCCCAGGCCCAGGACCCCATACCGGTCTTGGTCCCGGTGCCGAGGTCGGGCAAGGGCAGCACGACGAGATCGTCGCCGGCCGCATCCTTGTACGCCTGGTACATCCAGTGACCGACCCAGGAGACCGGCGCATCCTTGTTCAGGAAGTTCGAGTCGTCGGCAGCGGCGGTGTCCACCAGGCCGTCATCGATCCAGCCCTGGAAGGTCTCGAGGCCACTGACGGACTCCTCCGAGTTGAGGACACCGTCGGCAGTGAGGTCTCCTTCGCGCGTGACGAGGTCGCCGCCGGCCGACCACACGACGGGCTGGTAGGCGTAGCTGAACCACTCGCCCTGGGAGCCGTACCAGAACTTGGGGTCCAGGGGCGTGTCGTAGCCGACGTCCTGGAGGCTGACGAGCACTTCGCGGAACTCATCGGCCGTCCATGCGTCGTCGATGCCCTCTGGGATGCGAGCACCGGCCTCTTCGAGCGCCGACCGCCAGGCGTAGAGCCCCAGCCCGGAGTCGAACGACCCCACCGACCACAGCTGGTCGGCATAGGTGCCCTGCTCGATGAGGGAGGGCAGCACATTGTCGCGCAACTCGTCCGGGATGCATTCGTCGAGCGGACTGAGGCTCCCAGCCCAGGCCAGGTTCGCCATGTTGGGGCCGTCGTGGTCGATGATGTCGGGCAGGTCCCCAGAGGCGGCAGCGGCGTTGACGCTGTCGCTGTAGTTCCCCTCCGGCACCAACGTGAGCTCGACCGTGAGCCCCATGTCGGACCCCGGCCCGGAGTTGAACCCGTCGATCGCCGCCGAGATGGCGTCTGCCTCGGATCCCTCGTGGGCGAACATCGTGACCGTGTCGACGGACACCTCGCCGTCACAGGCTGCCGCCGCGGCGGTGTCGCCGCCCCCGCACCCTGACAAGACCATTCCCAGCGTGGCGATTCCCGCGAACGCAACTTTGCTCTTCATGGCACGGCTCCTGCTCTTGAACGGTTGTTAAACTGATTCAACAATAGGTTCACGGACGACAACTGTCAATAGGCTGGTGAGGATTGCCCGATTCTCGGCCCCGGAATGTCGTTCTCCCCACGTCCGTGCCCACAACGATCGTTCCAATGGGTCTGGTGAGACTGCTCCGAGGCGGATCAGGCGACATCCCCCCCCGACCACCCCGGAACAACGACGCGGGAGTTCGCATGTTGACGTCCCTGCTGACCACGGAAGGCTTCCGGTTCGAGCACCGACCCGAGCCCGTCCCCGACCGCACCGAAGTGGTGCTCGCCCCCACGGCAGTGGGCCTGTGCGAGGGTGACACGTTCCTCTACCGCACGCGCGCGGAATCGGCCGTCCGACCGCTCGTGGTGGGCCACGAAGCCACCGGGATCGTCACCGGCGTGGGCAACGGCGTGCGCGACGTCCGGGTCGGCGACCGGGTGGCGACCCTCGCGACCCAGGCCCTGGCCGAGCGGGTGGCCGTCGATGCCGACCTGCTGGCGCCGGTGGCCGCCCACGTCCCCGACACGGCCGCCCTGGGCGAACCCATCGCCTGTTGCGTCCATGCGCTCGCGCGCATCTCGATCCGCCCCGATGACACCGTCGCCGTCGTGGGCTGCGGCTTCATGGGGCTCGTGTGTGTGGCACTTGCCCGCCTGGCCGGTGCTCGCGTCACGGCCATCGAGCCGATCGAGTCGCGTCGCGGGGCCGCACTCGACATGGGCGCGGACGCCGCGATCGACCCCGCCGCCGCCACACCCGAGGCGCTCGGCGCCGCCGTTGGGCCCCAGGCCACGGTCATCGAGGCAGCCGGCAACCAGGCCGCGCTCGACACCGCCACCGCCCTGACCAGCTCGCACGGCACGCTGGTGGTGCTCGCCTATCACCAGGCCGGTGGCGGCCGGCGCACCGTGGCGATGCGGGACTGGAACTACCGCGCCCTGACCGTCGTCAACGGCCACGTCCGCGACAGAGCCCAGAAGGCTGCAGCCCTGCGAACGGCCATGGACCACGTCAACCACGGTCGCCTGGACGTCGGCGGCCTGGTGCGCACCTGGCCACTGGCCGGTGTCGAGGCCGCCATCCGCGCCACATTCGAGCAGCGGGACGACGTGGTCAAGGCGGCCATCGCCCTGCCCGCCCCCTGAGGCACCCGGGGGTCCGACGTCGACTCAGGCGGACGCCGGAGCCTGGTCGCCGTCCGGGTCCAGGCTGGGCGGCGGCGGACTGACGCTGGCCCCCATGGGCCGGAACGCGGACTCACCGGCACGCAGCACGATCTCCTCGTCGTGGTGGCGCAGGGTCAACTCCTCGCCCTCCTCCAGCGTGTAGGCGACCTCCATGCGGTCCAGGTGCACCCGCAGGACGCAGTCGCGCTGGCGCAGCGCGAACGACATCCCGCGCCAGCTGGCCGGCAGCCGCGGCTCGAAACACCATGTGTCGGAGTGGTCACGGAACCCGGCGAAGCCGTACACCAGGGACTGCCACACGCCGCCTGCAGCGGCGACATGCACCCCGTGGGAGACGTTGCCGGCGGTGTCGGCAAGGTCGACGTACAAGCCGAGCCGGAAGTACCGCATCGCGCGGGCATCGTCACCCAACTCGGCGGCCACGATCGACTGGATGCAGGCCGACAACGACGAGTCGCCGGTCGTCAGCGGATCGTAGTGGTCGAAGTTGCGTCGCTTGAGGTCGGGATCGAAGTCGTCGGGTTGGAGGAACATGGCCAGCACGATGTCGGCCTGCTTGATCACCTGGTAGCGGTAGATCACCAACGGATGGAAGTGCAGCAACAGCGGGTACTTGTCCGACGGGGTGTCGTCGAACGGCCACACCTCCTTGTCGAGGAAGTTGGCGTCCTGGGGCGTGATGCCGAGCTTGTCGTCCGCGGGCACGTACATCCGATCCGCGGCCAGCCTCCACTGCTCGACCTCGTCGGGGCGCAGGCCAGTGCGGTGGGCCAGCCGCCCGTGCAGCTCGGGGCGGCGTGCCCGCAAGTCGTCGACCACGTCAGCGGCGTAGCGCAGGTTCAGTCGCGCCATGAGGTTGGTGTAGGCGTTGTCGTTGACCAGGGTGGTGTACTCGTCCGGACCGGTCACGCCGTAGATGTGGAAGCTGCCCACGCCTTCGCGGAAGAAGCCCAGGTCGAGCCACAGGCGCGC
>DATFMD010000333.1:0-11443 GCA_035267125.1 Nitriliruptoraceae bacterium
GTGTCCCCGGCGATGACCGTGCGGCGCATCCTGAACAACCTCACCCGCGACTACACCAACCGTGGCGAGGTCGACAACGCGCTGTGGTCCATCGAACTGAAGATGGTCCTGCCGAACACGATCCCCGACGACCACAAGGCCCGGGGGGAACTGCTCAGCCATGTCGGCCGCTACGCCGAGGCTGCGAACGCCTTCGAGCACTACCTCGACCTGTCCCCCGACACCGGCGACGGCGACGACATCCGGGCGCGCGCGATCCGAGCCCGCGCCAAGCTCAACTGACCGGCCACGGCGTGCGACTGGAACGGACACGACGTGACGGACGTCCCGTCGTCGTGAAGCACACCTCCCATCCCGCCACGTTCGAGGCCGAGGGACTTGCTGCATTGGCCGCAGCCGGCGCACCCGTCCCGACGGTGTACGAAGTCGACGACCACCGGCTGGTGATGGACGACCTCGACGAGTTGGCACACGTGCCACCAACCAGTGCCGACTGGGCCGAACTCGGTGCCACGCTTGCCACCGTCCACCGTGACGTCGGCGACACCCATGGCTGGCAGCGAGACAACGTGATCGGCACCGCCGCCCAGCCCAACGAACCACGAACGGCAGACTGGACGAGCTTCCACTGGACCTGCCGAATCGAGCCACACCTGGAGGTGCTGCCGGAACCGGTCGCGGCGCGACTGCGCCGGGCGCGCCCTGACATGGCCGCCCGACTCGACCACGACGCCGTGCCGTCGCTGCTGCACGGTGACCTGTGGTCGGGCAACGTGATGCACGGGCACTGGTTCATCGACCCGGCCGTGTGCCGAGGCGACCGCGAACTGGACCTGGCGTTCCTGGCCCTGTTCGGTGGTGTGCCCACGACGTTCGTGGCCGGCTACGACGACGCCTGGCCACGCGACGACGGCTGGGCCGCCCGCCAACCGATCCTGCAGCTGTACCACCTGCTCGTCCACGTCCGGCTGTTCGGCACCTCGTACCTGCCTGCCGTGGTCGCGCGGCTCGACGCGCAGGGCTGGTGAGGTGTGCGACACGCGCGAGGCCATGTGGGTCTCCTCGTTGTGACCAGGTCGATGGGATCCTCGTGACCCCATGGCACCACGGGCGAGTGATCACGTGCGCTCGACGCGCGATTGGGCTGCCACCGTCACGAACGATCGCCCGCCATCGACGTCCATGGTGACACTCGCCCCCAGCGAAGGACGTGATCCCATGCCTGCTCGAACGCCTGCCACGACACCCCCGGCCCCGACCGCCATCGTCGTGGGCGCCGGCCTCGCCGGCCTGGTGGCCGCGAACCGCCTGGTCGATGCGGGGCTTGCCGTCACCGTGCTCGACGGCGCTGGCCATGCCGGTGGCCGCGCCCACACCACTGTCGACGACGGTGCCTGCCGCAACCTGGGACCGCACGCGGTCTACCGACGCGGCGCCCTCGCCAGCGAACTCGCCGCCCTGGGCATCGACGTGCCCGGATCCAGTCCCAGCGTCGTCCGACCGCGCGTGCTCGTCGATGGCACCGACCACCTGTCGGGCGGCCTGGCCCTGCGCTGGGCCGGGTCGCTGCTGCGACTGCGCCGTCGACCCGGGCCGGGGCTCAGCCTGGCAGGGTGGCTGGACGATGTGGGCCTGGACGGGGTGCCCCGTTCCCTGGTCGAGGCGCTGGCCCGGACGTCGACCTACGCCAACGCGCCCGACCTGATCGATGCGGCCGCGGCACGTGCCCAGATGCTGCTGGCGCTCGGCGGCGTGATCTACGTCGACGGTGGCTGGGTCACGCTCGTCACGGCACTCGCCCAGCGCCTGCGACAACGTGGCGGGACACTGCACACCGGGGCCGGCGTCGACCACGTCGATGTCGGGCCGAACCGCGTCAGGGTCCACGGCCGCGATGGCGAACTGCACGAGGCCGACGCTGCGGTGCTTGCGGTCGGTGGCCCCGCCGATGCCGCCGGGCTGGTCGGCGACCAACTGGGCGCCGACCTGGCAGCCCGGACCGACGTTGCCGTGCGCATGGCCTCGCTCGACCTCGTCCTCGACGCCGCCGACGGCCAGATCGGTCCGACCGCGGTGCTGGGCGACGGCCGTGATCCCCGCTACCTCGTGGTCCAGTCCCGGGTTGCCGACGTGGCACCGGCGAACCGGGAGGTCGTCCACGTCGCGCGCTACCTGGCGTCCGACGAGAAGGCCGATGCGGCGACCAGGGCCGACCTGGAAACCCTCGTGGAGCGGTTCCGGCCGGGCTGGCGCAACCATGTCCTCCAGGCCCGCTTCCTGCCCAACCTGACGGTCACGCATGCGCTGCCGCTGGCGTCCCACGGCGGCAGGTCGGGTCGCGCACCGGTCGTTCCGGACCCCACACTTCCGGTGGCGCTGGCCGGGGACGGCTTCGGCGACACCGGCATGCTGTCGGATGCGGCCGCTGCGTCCGCGACCCTGGCCGCCCGTCACGTCGCCGCCCGCGTCCGGGCACCGGCCGCGACGGAGCAGGTGGCGTGACCACTGATGACGAGGTGCCCGGTGGTCACGAGCGGGCCGTGGCCATCGCCTACCACGTGCTCGGTTCGGTCAGCGACGCCGAGGACGTCGCCCAGGAAGCGGCCGCAGCATGGGTGACCACCGATCGATCCGACGTCGACGACCCCGAGGCGTGGGTCGCCGTCGTCACCACCCGGCGGGCGATCGACCGCCTGCGGCAGCGCCAGCGTCGCCGCGAGACCTACATCGGCCCCTGGCTCCCGGAACCCCGCATTCGACCGCGAGCGATGTCCGCCACCGACCCCGCCGACGTGGCCGTCACCGCCGACGAGATCTCCTACGCCCTGCTGGTGGTGCTCGACCGGCTGACACCAGCCCAGCGAGTCGCGTTCGTGCTCCACGATGTCTTCGGGGAACCCTTCGACAGGATCGCCGAGGTGCTCGGCTGTACGACCGCGGCCGCTCGACAACTCGCCAGTCGAGCCCGGCGCCGAGTGCGCGATGCCGCACCACCCACGGACCCCGATGACGACGTCCGCTGGGCGGTCACGGATGCCTTCCTGGCGGCCTGTCAACAGGGCGACCACGAAGGCCTGCTGGCCCTGCTCGCGCCCGATGCCGAACTGGTCAGTGACGGCGGCGGCGTGGTCAGCGCCGCCCGCAACGTCATCGTCGGTGCCGACCGCGTGGCCCGGTTCCTGCTGGGCATCTGGTCCAGCACCGTGCCGTCCCTCGTCGAGTTCGTCTCGATCGGGGGCGATCCCGGCGTGGTGGTGCACGCCGACGGGCGCGCCACGGTCGCGGTGCTCGAGGTCCACGACGGGCTCGCGACCGCGGTGCGCCTGATCGCCAACCCGGACAAGTTGCACCATCTCGACGGCCCGCCGCTCGAGTGAGAACCGCTGGACGGGGACTCGTCCCGCCGAGGGCGTCGGGTTGTGCGTGGCGGTCCTGGTCGAGAATGCAGCCGCGATCGCCCTGTGCCAGGCGCCGGGACGGGAAGCCACAACGGCGAGATGACTGGTACACGCTCGTATTCGGCGCTTGTGCAGGAGTGGGTTCGTGACGCCTGGCGCAGGTCAGCGGCGCGCGATCGTGATGCGGATGCTGACGTGCAGTCCCATGCCACCGTCCGGGAGGCGTTGGGCGTCGAGCTCGCTGACGATGGCGTCACGGAAGCCCTGACGAGCCGAGGGGTCGAGGCGCTCGAGGGTGGCTCGCATGCCGTTGGACCATGCCCAGTCCCACCAGTGCTCCGCGTCGTCGAAACGGGTCGCGTGCCGAACCACGGTGGCGTGGACGTTGGTGAAGCCAGCGTTGGCGAGTGCCTGGTCCAGCCACGAGGGATCGCGGACGAGTTCGAAGGGCGTCGGCTCGCCGTCGATGCCGGATGGCGTGGGGGTATCGGCCGCGTCGCGCATCCATCGGCGCGTCAGATCCCGAAAGCGGTCGTCATCGTCATCCGCCAGGAACGTGACCAGCCCGAGGCGGCCGCCGGGAGCAACGTGTTCGGCCCAGTGTGCGACCGTGGCGGCCGGGTCGTCGGTGAAGAACAGCACCATGCTGGACAGCACGGCGTCGAACGTCCCCAGGTCGGTCGGCAGCGCGGTGGCATCCCCTCGCCGCACCGTTGCCTGCGGCACAGCATCGAGGTCTGCAGACGTGAGCGCGACCATGGTGGGGGCCAGGTCCACCCCGACGGCATGTCCGGTCGGTCCGACCGCCGTGGCCGCCGGGCCCAGGACAGCGCCGCGACCGGTGCCGACGTCCAGCACCCGCTCGCCCGGGCCGACCTCGGCGGCGTCGACGAGCATCCGCCCGAACGTGGAGAAGAACTCCACGCCGACGCGGTCGTAGGTGGGCGCAGCACGATCGAAGGTGGCCGCATGCTCGGTCATCTCGGGGTCGGTCATCACAGGAGCCCTTGTTCGCATCGGCGCTTGGCCCACGACGCTACCGGCGCGTGCGATCCACCCCACGTGATCGTGTCCGGCAACGATGTCCGGATAGTTCCCGTTGGCCGGATGGCCAGACAGGCACATTTGCAGCGGACAATGGACTGTTCTCCGCGAAGAACTCACACGGTGACGTGTTCGTCCCGGCGATGCCCCCCCGACTACGGTGGGTCGAGACCAGGGAGTGACACATGCGGCGGCGTCGCATCGTCCGACAGGTCCAGCCGCAGTTGCCGGTCACGGACCTGCCACGCGCCATGGCCTTCCACCGGCGACTCGGGTTCGACGTGGAGGCCTACGAAGGCGGTGGCCATGCCTTCGTGATGGACAGCGACACGGAACTGTGGCACCTGCGCGAAGTCGACGACCTTGCGGGTGGCACCAACCAGGCGGCCCTGTACGCACATGTTCGCGATCCCGACGCCCTGCGAGCCAGGCTCGCCGACGAGGGGTTGGATCCCAGTCCCGTCGTCTCCGAACCGTGGGGCATGCGGGAGTTCTCGCTGACCGATCCCGACGGCAACCTCCTGCGCTTCGGGACCAACACCTGAACAGCCGTGTGCCGATCGACGCCACCTCGGTGCCGGCATGCTGCCCAGTCCCGGATCCCAGTCCCGATCCCAGGTCCGGATCTTGGGTCCGGATCTTGGGCCCGGGTCTTGGGTCCGGATCTCGGGTCCGGGCGGCTAGGGTCGCGAATCGACCGAGACGACAAGTGAGGGACCCGTGGAACGGCTCACCATCGGCGTGGTCGGGACCACCCGCAAGCAGGACGAGCGTCGGCGTCCCATCCATCCTGCCCACCTCGACCGCATCGACCCGGACGTGCGCGCCCACCTGCTCTTCGAGCAGGGCTACGGCCAGCACTTCGGCGTCACCGACGACGAGATCGCGGCCCACGTCGGCGGCGTCGTCGACCGCGACGAACTCCTGCAACGTGCCGATGTCGTGCTGCTGCCCAAGCCCGTGGCAGCCGACTTCGCCGAGATGCGCGAGGGCCAGACACTGTGGGGGTGGCCCCACCTGGTCCAGGACCCCGAGGTGACGCAGTTGGCCATCGACCGGCGGTTGTCGGTCATTGCATGGGAGTCCATGAACCACTGGAACTCCGACGGCTCGTACTCCCTGCACGTGTTCCACCTCAACAACGAGATCGCCGGCTACGCGGCAGTCATCCAAGCGCTGCAGTTGCGCGGCGTCACCGGCCACTACGGCCGCAAGTTGCGCGCGGCAGTCATCTCGTTCGGGGCGACGGCGCGCGGCGCGGTCCGGGCACTGGAATCGATGGGCGTCCACGACGTCGAGGTGATCACGGGCCGTGACACACCGGCCGTGGCGGCGCCGTTCTCCACGACGGTCATGGGACGCTACGAACGACTGGTCGACGACCGGTCGCACACGCGTGTGGTGCGCAAGGACGGGCCCCAGGACACCCAGGAGTTCCTGGCCGAACACGACATCGTCGTCAACTGCGTCCTGCAGGACACCGAGGCACCGTTGCTGTTCGCGGACGATCCCGACGCGTTCAGCCCGGGCACCATCATCGTCGACGTCTCGGTCGACGAGGGCATGGGATTCGCCTGGTCCCGACCGACGTCGTTCGCAGACCCGATGTTCGTGGTCGGTGACGGCGTGCACCACTACGCGGTGGACCACACGCCGTCGTTGTACTGGGAGTCGGCGACCTGGACGATCAGCGAGGCGCTGCTGCCCTACCTCGACGTCGTCCAGCGAGGTCGCCAGGCCTGGGTCGAGGACGCGACGATCGCGCCAGCCCTGGAAATCGAGGGCGGCGAGGTGCGCAACGAGCGCATCCTGACCTTCCAGGACCGCAGCGCCACGTGGCCGCACCGAATCGATGGCACGTGACGATCTCGGCCACCCCTGACCGCACCTTCGGCGGGACGTGTGCACACGCATGGACCCGCCGGACACCAGACGCGGCTCAGGCGATGGCGTGGGCGGCGATCTCGTCGTACAACGGGGCGCACTCCTCGTAGAGGCCCCGGAGGTGCTGCGGCATCGGCCGGATTCGCGACCGTGGCGCGCCGAACCCGGTCGACCGGCGCACGGAGTCGTACCAGAAGTCACCCCAGGCGCCGTCCTCCGGCTTGGCTCCCGGCGGCCACGACAACATCGCCGGGTCCCACGCGATGCCGCAGCGGCGACACACCTCGCCGAGCACTGCCTCGGGATCCGCCAGCAGCGTCGACGTGTCCACCACGATCGGCTGCTCACCGGCTGCCAGGGCACGGCGCACCAGGCGCACCTGGCCCGGCAGGCCGGTCTCGAACAACTGCGGCGACGGGATTCCCTCGGCCAGGCTCGGAAGCATGTGACGAGGATCGCGCGTCAACACGACGTTGGCGAGGTCGTCGAGGAAGGACTCGTCCAGGTCGACCAGGTGGTGGGCCATGTTCTTGAAGAACGCCACCGGAGTCGTCACGTCACCGAACATCACGTCGGCGACGACACGCTCTCCGTCGTGGTCCATCGTCGCCAGCACCTCCTCGCGATGGGGTTGGTCGACCCCGGTGACACGGAGGTAGTGCGCGAACAGCGGTTCGTCCCAGACCGTCGTGTCGTCGCGCGACCGAAACGAGTACATCAGTGCCGTCGACACGTTGCGTGGCCCGCTCCACAGCGAGATCCGCACCGTCACGACGCCGCCGACGTGGCCTGGGCGCGGACCGATGCGACCACCGCGTCGTCGTACAGCGCCCGCAGACGCCGCGTCATCGGACCCTCCTCCCCCGCCCCGATCGTGCGCCCGTCGACGGTGTGGACCGGGGTCAGCCCGCCGAAGGTGCCGGTGACGAAGGCCTCGTCGGCCTGGTAGACGTCCACGAGCGTGAACGGGGCCTGGTGGGTCGGGATGCCGGCAGCCCTGGCCACCTCCAGCACGACCGCCCGCGTGATCCCGGGCAGGTTGTGCTGGCCGGTGGAGGTCCAGACCTCACCGTCCCGGATGCAGAAGAAGTTGGTGGCATTGCAGGTGGCGACGGCGCCGGTGGTGTCCAACATCAGGGCTTCGTCGGCACCTGCCTCGGTCGCCTGCATCAGCGCCATCACCTCGTGCAACTTGGAGTGGCAGTTGAGGCGTTGGTCGAGCGTGTCGGGCGGCGGCCTGCGGATGGTGGCGGTGAACAGAGAGATGCCCTTCGACCGCGCGTCCGGGTCGGCCACCTTGTGCTCGGCCGTGATCACCACGTTCGGGCCGCCCACCAGGTTCGACGGGTGCTGTGACGGCGTCTTCTTGTCGCCCCGGGTCACCATCAGGCGCACGTGCACCGAGTCGTGCATGTCGTTGACGGCCAGGACCTCGTGCAGTGCGGCCACCACGTCGTCGCGGGTCATGCCGAGGTCGATGCGCACGGCATGCAGGCCGCCGAACAACCGGTCGAGGTGACGATCGAGGAAGGCGATGTGGCCGTCGTGCAGGCGCATCCCCTCCCAAATCCCGTCACCCACCAGGAACCCCGAGTCGAACACCGACACCCGCGCCCGGTCTCGCGGCACGACGTCGCCGTTGATCCACACCTTCACGGTGGCATTGCGGTCGTCCGGAACTGCGTCGTGCGTGCCCACACCCTGCCTCCCTGTCCGTCGCCGCGGGGTGCCCCGCCGGCCCATGGTCACCCGGGACGCTACTGCCAGACGAGGCTGCCTCGACTTGCCGCTTCGACCAGCCCACCATCAGCGACTGGCGTCGGCCTCGACCGGGTCGTTGCGACGGGGCACGGTGACGGGCAGGGCGGGCGTTGGCCCGGCGGTGGTGCGGGCCAGGCCGAGCGTCCGGCGCAGGGCACCGCCCAGTTGACCGATGCGGTCCGGTTGCAACTGGTAGAGCACGAAGTAGCCGTCGCGCTCCCCCTCGACGATGCCCGCGCCGGACAGGATCTTGAGGTGGCGGGACACGGCCGAGTCCGACAGTTGCAACAGCGTGGCCAACTCCTTGGTCGAGCGTGGCTGCTCGGCAACCATCCGCGTGATCTGCAGCCTCGTCTCGTCCCCCAGGGCACGCAGGCCGTCGGCCACTTCGTGGTCACTGGCCTGGGGCACCTCGGGTTGGCGCAGCTCGCGCAGCGGCACGATCATCGACACCGGCCAGGGTTCGCTCAACTCGATCATGACCTTCGGCCAGCCGTACACGGTCGGGACCAGCAGCATGCCGCCACGGTCCGCGACGTCGCACACGCCGTTCCAGGGTCGCTCGATCGAGATCACGTGTTCGTCGGGATCCCACGATGCCTCGGGGATGAAGTCCGCCACGAGTCCGGCCGTGCCGTCCATCACCAGGGTCCGCGCTCCCGCCGACACCTCGGCCTCGATGCGCGGCCACTGGCGGTCCCACTCCCGGGCGAAGGCCTCCTCCCAGTACCGCTCCATCATCCGCACGACCCGGTCGCGGATCGCGCCCGGATCGTCGAACACCAGGCGTGCCACGTCGCCGTGGGCGTCACTGCGCGACTCGGCCCGTGACACCACCTGCGCTCGGTAGGCCGGATCGTCCAGCGACGGTTGCTCCGGCATTGCCGAGCACGACACGCCGCCCAGTCCCAGCGACAACTCCCATGACATGAGGTCGTCGTCGATGGCTGCCATGGCAGCGAGTTCCTCGGCGAACCCGGCATGGTCACCGGCAAGGCCGACCTCGAACACGCCGGGCAGGAAGCGGTCGTAGC
Source organism: Nitriliruptoraceae bacterium (assembly GCA_035267125.1). Taxonomy (GTDB): domain Bacteria; phylum Actinomycetota; class Nitriliruptoria; order Nitriliruptorales; family Nitriliruptoraceae; genus Salsipaludibacter. The sequence goes on from DATFMD010000333.1 coordinate 9,122, forward strand.
CGGACGTGAGCACCCGGATCTCGGCCTGCAGGTCCTCGGGCAGTTCGCGACAGCGGCGCGCCCATGGCAGGTGCATCGGATAGCGCTTGGGGTGGGCGACGCAGCGAAGCGACAGGGCTGCCTCGAACAGGGGCGACCACCCGAAGGAGATGACGCCAAGCCCTTGGGCAGACGGGAGGTGGAACTCGACCGCCACAACTGATCCCTTTATTCGCGAATTGGTTGATTGCGATCGTACCGACTCGGACACTGGTCGCACCACGGAGGAAGGAACGCAGGTGCTGCCCCACACCAGCGAGATGATTGCCACTCACCACGTCCAGGAACTGCATCGCGGTGCCGCTGCCCATCGGCGTGCACGCCAGGTCGCGGCGGGGACCCCGGCACGGAACCGGCTCGGCACCCTGCTGATCCGCACCGGCACACGACTGCTCGGTGATGCCGCGGCCACGACGTCGACCACCGCCTCCAGCGCAGCCACGGCGTCCGGTCCGTCCCGCCCGGTCCAGCCCGCGCACTGACCAGTTCGACGACGGCGGTCGGGTGCCGCTCGTGCTCGACGGCAGTCGAGCGGGACCGTCCGCCACACGTGTCGCGCACGGTGCGGGATGCCCGGTCCCCACCCGCACACGACACGACAGCCCCACCGATTACGATCGGTGGGGCTGTGTCGACACGGCGACACGGCATCCACGGACAGGGAGTCGATGGCGGTGTTCGAGTCGCGCGTCGACGTCTCCAGTGAGGAATTCCAGAGCAACCACCAGGAGATGGGCGCGCTCGTGCGTCGTCTCCGCGACCTGGAGGAACGGGCCGAGCGCGCGTCGGAACGGTCGGCCGATCGCTTCGCGGCACGTGGCCAGCTGACACCTCGAGCCCGCGTCGCACACCTGCTCGACCCGGGCGCCCCGGTCCTGGAACTGGCCACCATGGCCGGCCACGAAGAGGACCGAGACGGCCAGGACGCCTCGGTTCCGGGCGGTTCCCAGATCGCCGTCATCGGGTTCGTCCGCACCACCCGCTGCGTCGTCGTGGCCAACGACAGCGGCATCAACGCCGGCGCGATGGACGCCGTCGGGCAACGCAAGTTCGAGCGCGCCCAGCAGATCGCCCTGGACAACCGGTTGCCGCTGGTCATGCTCGTCGAGTCGGCCGGCGCCGACCTGCTCGGCTACCGCGTCGAGAACTGGTCCGACGGCGGTCGCATCTTCGCTCGCCTCGCCCACCTGTCGGCCGCCGGCATTCCCGTCATCACCGTCCTGCACGGCTCGGCCACGGCGGGCGGCGCCTACCTCCCGGGTCTGTCCGACACCGTGATCGGGGTGCGTGACCGGGGCCACGCCTTCCTGGCCGGTCCTCCACTGCTCGCGGCCGCCACGGGTGAACAGGCCGATCCCGAGGACCTCGGCGGCGTCACCATGCACGCGACCGTGACCGGCCTGGTCGACCATGTCGCCGACGACGACGCCGACGCCCTGCGCATCGCCCGCGAGGTGGTGGCAGCGATGGACTGGGGCGCCGACTGGATCCCCGGTGTCGTGCACGCCGTCGACCCGGCAGCCGTCGTGGACCCCGCGCACGACGCGGACGAGTTGCTGGGGATCGTGCCGGTGGATCCCGCCACGCCGGTCGACGTGCGCGAGGTCGTGGCCCGCATCGTCGACGGTTCGCGGATGCTCGAGCACGCCGCCGGCATGGGGCCGGCCACGGTCTGCCTGGACGCGGCGATCCACGGGCGGCCGGTCGGGATCCTGGGCAACAACGGCCCGATCACCACGGACGGCGCGACCAAGGCCACCCACTTCATCCAGCGCTGCTCGCAGCGCGGCACGCCACTGGTCTTCCTCCAGAACACCACTGGCTACATGGTCGGCGTCGAAGCCGAGCAGGCGGGGATGATCAAGCACGGCTCCAAGATGATCCAGGCCGTCGCGAACGCCACGGTGCCACGCATCACGGTCGTCATCGGGGCCAGCTACGGGGCCGGCAACTACGGCATGTCGGGACAGGGCTTCGATCCTCGCTTCCTGTTCTCGTGGCCCAACGCCCGCTCCGGGGTCATGGGTGCCGAACAGGCGGCCACGACGATGGGCATCGTGGCCCGGGCACGGGCACGCCGAGCCGGCGTCGAGGTGGACGATGCCGAACTGCAGAGCCACCAGGACGCGATCATCGCGCTTTATCGCGCCCAGGAGTCGGCCTTCGTGACCTCGGGGCGCGGCCTGGACGACGGCATCATCGACCCGCGTGACACCCGCAACCTGCTGGGCTTCCTGCTGGCCACGATCGCCGAGGGGGACGCGGCCACGCCCACGCCCGTCA